>DUGU01000164.1 GCA_013331215.1 Methanoregulaceae archaeon | reverse complement strand
GGAGCTGGGAGAACGAGACGATGCTGCGGAGCGGCTCCTGCAGGTCGTGGCTCGCCACGTAGGCGAACCGCTGCAGCTCCCTGTTCGAGCGCGCGAGGTCCTCCGCGTACCGGGCGATGCGGAGATCGGCCTCCTTCCGCCCGGTGATATCGATGTTCACGCCGAGGACGCGGACGACCGCTCCCTGCTCGTCGCGGACCCCGCGCCCGGTCGCGGCGATCCAGCGGACCTCGCCCGACGGCCGGACGATCCGGTGCTCCATGTCGAACGCCTCGCCGCGAGCGAGCGCCTCCTGGCTCCCGGTCTCGACCCACTCGACGTCGTCCGGGTGCACCCGCGCCCGCCACTGGTCGTACGTGATGGCCCGGTCCTCCTCGAGCCCGTAGAGCCGGAAGAACTCGGGCGTGGAGGTATATACTCCCGTCCGGACGTCCCAGTCCCAGACCGCGACGTTCGCGCTCTCCTGCGCGAGCCGCAGCCGTTCCTCGCTATCGCGGAGAGCCTCCCCGGCCCGCTTCCGCCCGGTAACGTCCTCGGTGATGAGGAGGAGCGCGTCCCGGCCGAACGGGAGGAACGTGACGGCCCGCCATTCCCGGCCGCCCGGGCCGGCCGTCTCGACTTCGCGCGAGACCGGCGTGCCGGTCACGATCGCCTCCAGGCCTTCCTCGACGAGCGGTCCCACCACGGCCGCATGGTCCCCGAGCTCGCGCCACGATCGCCCTACCAGCGCCTCCCCCGGCTCTCCGCGCTCGGCGGCGAACCGCTCGTTCGCCCAGACGAGCCGTTCATCCCGGTTCCAGAGGGAGACCCGGTACGGGAGGGCGCCGAGGATCGCGTCGAGGAGCCCGCGCTGCCGCTCGAGCTCGTCGTCCTGCCCCCGGAGCCCCTCGGCTATAGCCCCGGATTCGTGATTGAGTGTCGCCTGTTCGGCGCGCGCCGCCTCGAGAGCGGAGACATCCTGCCAGATGACGAGCACCCCGACGATCGCATCGCCGTCCCGGAGCGGAGACGCAGTGGCCAGAACGTGAACAGTACGGCCGTCCGAGGTCGTGACCGCGATCGGAACGTCGATCGCCTCCTCGCCTGCCAGCGCGCGGGACGGAGGGAGCTCGTCCGGTGCGAACACAGTCCCGTCCCGGTGGCGTTCGCCGAAGATCGCGATGATGTCGGGGGCAGTGCAGCCCGTGAGCGGCCGGCCCGCGAGGGCCTCGGCCAGGTCGTTTGCCGTTGCGATCCGACCGTCGGGGCCGTAGAGGAACGCGGGCAGCCGAATGGCGGCGAGGGAGAGCGGGGGGGCGGGCATGGAGCGGCTCCGGCACGATGGCTCATCGACTACATAACCACTGAAGGATAAAATGTTTGGTATTTTTCGGTGCGACCGATACCCACGTCGATCCGAACACGACACGTTCTTCGTTCCGCTCATCCGGGCACGGCCCCCTCGCGCTCAACCGGCCGCCGCACTTCCCGCCGGCCGCGCGGCCTCGCCGAGCCGCACGCCGTCGCCCGGCCACGCGGCGGACCCGTAGCACTCAACCTCCCCCGGCGAGAAGCGGATGCACAGCCCCGAAGAGGCAATCACGACGTCGCAACTGATGGAGTACTTCAACAGGCAGCCGCGGATCGGAACGATCAGCACTGCCCGAAAGGACGGGAAGGTCGACGTAGCGGTGATGGGTTCGCCCCGCATGACCGACGAAAAGACCGTGGTCCCGGGCTCGGGCTGGAACCGGACGCTCTCGCGAACCTCAAAGAGAACCCGCACGCGGCCTATATCATCATGGAGCCGGGGGCATCCCCGATGGACTGGAAGGGGGTCCGGGTGTACATGACGCTGAAGGACGTGACCACCTCCGGCCCGGCCTTCGACGGCTACATGGCGCAGGTCCCCGAGGCCGCCCGGTCCATGATGCACGCCCTCGCGACATTCGAGGTTACCGAGGTCCGGCCGGTCGTGGACATGGGGCAGGGCTGGGAACGGTCCGTCTGACCCCCGTTTCCGAGGCGAACGGGTCCCGGGACGGGGCCCGCCGGGCGGCCCTCGACGGGCGATCCCGTCCGAGGCCCGGGTGACGGTGCAGGCGGCGCGAAGAACGACCCGGCCGGCATGAGAATCGTTGCCGACGGGTGCGGGCCGTGGCGGGATCCGGACCGAGCTGCCCCGCGGCACCCGTGGCGCTCGCGAGCAGCCGGAGCGCCCCCGGCAGAGATCGCCATATACGACGGAGATTGTCGTGCGGGCTTCCGTGTGGATTACGCCGCGGACGGCGCGATCTGCGAGAGCTCGTTCGGAGCCCGTCCCGCAGATAGACGCTCCCCGGCATACGGAATCGTCCATTGCGTGCGTATCGGCTCCGAAAGGGCGGAGGGCCGCCGGGGGTTATCCCCCGGAGGACGAACGTCTCCCGTCAACGGGGGCGCCGGCCGCCGGCGGCCGTACCGGCGCGTTCTTCGGGAACAGCGATGACAGCGCGGTAGCCGTCGCCGGCGCAGAATGTCCGCCCACCGCCGGCACGACCGTGGCAGTTCCCCGACAGGTCCTCCGCACCGGGCGCAGGGGAGCACGGCGGCGTGTCGTTTTGGATTCGAAATGTATAGTCTCCTTTACACATCCTTATGAGGGGCCCGCACCTATTCTCCAATGTGGCTCCTATGCTGCACATGATGTGGGGTCATCATGGCGGGCACGGTCTCCCGTTCTTCGGCGGGGGGCTGATGCTCGGCATGATGCTCTTCTGGCTCGTTCTCTTCCTGATCGTCGCCTATTTCGTCTACCTCGACGCGAACAAACACGGGATGAACGGGCTCCTCTGGGGGATACTCGTCCTTATTCCGGTCGCGGGAATCCTGTTCCTGATTCTCTATATCGTCATCCGGGAAACCGGCGGACAGAAGGTACTTCCGGGTGAAAAGGGTCCGATGGATATCCTGAAAGAGCGATACGCACGAGGAGAGATTACGAGCGAACAGTTCGACCGGATGAGTGAAGATCTGAAAAAATAACCGCCGGCACATTCACTTTTTTGTCCGGCCGTCGGGTTCGGTCCTTCGCGTGCCGGCGCAACATCTCGACGGGCCGCGCGTGTCCTCCCGGCGACTCGTCGATATCGGCGAGCGACTCCGGGCCGATCGGCGTGCCGTCGAGGAGGATCCGGTCCCGCTGGAACTTCACCAGGACCGCGTCATTCACGAAGCCGCCCGTACTCCCGAACTCGCCCCGGGACGCCGGTCCGGCATTCGCGGCCTCGATCCGCGGCTGCGTGCGGAGGACGATCCGGTCCCCGGGCATCGCGGTACGGAGATCGTCCCCGATCGCGAAAAACTCCCGGCCCCGAAAAAGAGGAGAGGGACGCACCGCCCCGTCCGCCGGCCACGACGGTACCGGGGAATGGCGGAGGTGCCGCTTCCGCCCCGACGAACTCTCTCCACGATCTCCGATGGGGGCCCGCCGCCGTGGTCGTGGTGGCGAGCGATCGGATCCTCGACGGCCGGGGACAGGAGGGATCGAGGTCGCGGTGTGAACGCGATGGCGGTTGTTCGGTGACGGAAAAAGATGAGGTGGAGGCGGTTGAAGAGCCGGACGACGCCCGCGAAGACGATCCGGCCGCAATCCCGGGCCGGCGGTTGCGGAGAACGGCGATCGGCGTACCGGCACCCTCCCCTCCGCGGGAGTATCGGAGACGGTGCCGGGAACTCCCATTACGGGTGGTGGGCCGGACCCCGGCCGGCAAGCGCGTGGAGAAGGCTTATCCGCCGTATGGGGCCTATGTGAAAACAATGGATCCGAGTGGAGAGGAGGAACTCTGCCGGTTCGGCCCGATGGGGATCTCGATCTCGTTCGCGCGCCCCGGTCTCTTCGTCATGACCCGGCGGAATAATACCGAGGTCGTCCTGACCGACCGGCGTCTCTACGGGCGGGGAAAGATGCCCTGGTTCGCGGGCATCTTCAACAGGGGCGAGACGCCGGTGTTCGACGTCCCGATCCGGGAGATCGTCGCCATCGAACCCGTCGACTTCCTCGCCAACCGGGCGGTCCGGATCCGGTACCGGACCCCGAACGGGGAGAAGGAGGTCTCGATTATCGGGGCCGCCCTCTGCCACGGACATATCGCCCGTCTCATGGACCTCCTCTCTCCGCTGGTGACGAAGACAGGCAGCGACTGATACGGGACGCCGAAAAGCCCCGGACCCCCGGACGGCCCTCCGGCGCCCGGCGGCGATGAGCGGATCCCCGGGCGTCACGCGGGTGGGCCCGGCACCCCGCTCATCTCCGGCCCGGCCGGGGTCGCACCTGCAGGTTCCGGGGGCCGGCGGAAACGAGGTGAAAGACGATGACCCCGGCCCCTCGGGGGCGGTTGAAGAGCCGGACGACGTCGGCGAAGTCCTTCCGGCCGTTGCCGTTCGATCGATGTGCTCCCCGATAGATCGTGGTCGCGATCGGACCTGTCGTAATCTCCCGCGGCCGGCCGCGGCTCCGCCGAAAAGATACGTCATAGCGCTGCGAGAAACCCGGTTCAGGCGAACTCGCACCTGCGCGAATTCAAAAAGAGAGGCGGGTCCCGGCACCATTCGCGCAACGATCTCTCTCTCCCGGCCGGCAGGGCGACGAGTCTCCCCACATCACGGAGGTCGCTCCGCTGTAAGGGCGTTATCGCCGTCCCTTTCTCCGGTGCCGTGCAGATCGGCACCGCGTCCTGCCTGCCGTGCGTCCGGTGTATTCGGATCTGCAGTCCCCTCTGCGGCCACTGCTGCAATTCTCTTCGGACTATCCTGCACTCATCCGCTTCGTCGGCTCCTCCTCGAACTTCGCCGGAAGAGTGCAGTGTGTTCGGCCCACCCCGTCCATCCAGGGCGTAGCATCATGGGCGGGACTCGCTGTCAACTTTGTCCTGTCACGCCGGGTGAATGCATCGCCGGCGGAGAGAGCAACCGGCGCCCGGCCGGTCGGGAGGAGCCCCGGTCCCCGGGCGAAAATCCGGGCTCCACCCCGGCGGTCCCGGCAAAGACCGGGGCGAGCGAGGCCTCGAGCGGGCCCGGGAAGACTCCCCGTCAGGCCTCCGTCAGGGTGCGCTGCGCCTTCGCCCTGGCCGCCACCGTCACCGTCGGCCGCGGCTCCGCCGGCCGGGGCACGAGCCAGACCGTCTGGTCGGCCCCGGCCGAGACCTGCCGCAGCGCCTCGTCCATGGCCGGCGCGAAGACGATCACGATCGACGAATCGGCCCGCCGCTTCAGCGCGGCCGTGAGCCGCGCCATCCGCCGGCCCCGCTCCTCGACCTCGAGCCCGGCCGCGAGCGCCGGCGACCACTCGACCATCAGGACCGTGTGGAACGACGACCGGACCGCGGCCATCAGCTCTTCGAGCGTCGCGCACGTCATCGGCTCGAAATGCTCCGACCGGATCGGCGGCACGCGGAACAGCACCTCGGAGCGTCCGTGGTGGAGATACCGGGTGTGGAAGTTCACGATCTCCGGCAGTTCGAGCAGGGCCGCCATCCGCTCCGGCGGCGCGACCAGGACCTTGAGCTGCCCGAGCTCGAAGGTCACGCCCGGCCAGCACCAGAGCCGCACGGTCACGCCGCCCCCTTCGCGAGTTCGACCAGGACGGAGACCAGGGCCGCCTCGAGCCGGTCGTCGAAGGCGAAGAACCCCTCGCTCGCGTGGGCCATGGCCATGCCCGCGAGCCGGTCGAGCGCGGCCCGGTCACGGTCGCGGCCGGCCCGGCCGAGCCGGCGCCAGCGCTCGGCCGTCGCCCGGACGCCCATCCGCGGGCTCAGGAAGACCCGGCCCATCCCGCCTCCGCCAGTGTCCTCTGGACCGGCCGCCTCCGCCGCGGCGGGACCGCCGACGCGGCCGGCCGCTCGTCGTACCGCCAGACGACCTGGTCCGCCGTCCGGAGCAGGGCCCTGAACCCGCGGTCGGCCTTCGGCGCCCAGACCAGGACGGCCGCCGACCGGACGAGCTCGCGGAGCGCCCGGCCGACGGCGAAGATCACGTCGCGGTCCTCGCCCTCGAGCGGCTCGAAGATCCCGTCGTCGTACTCGACGATCACGATCGTCTGGTATGCCTCCCGCAGGGAGACGAGGAGCTGGTGCACGGTCATGCAGCTCTGGGTCGAGAGGCGCGGCGCCTGCCGGGGGAGCCGGTGGAGGACGCGCGAGCTGACGCCGTAGAGGTAGAGCGCCGCGAACCGGTCGATCTCCGGCTGGGCGAGCAGGTCGACCAGGTACCCCGGCGGCGCGATCAGGGCCGTGCACCGGCCGGGCTCCAGCGTGACGCCGGGGTCAAGCGAGAGCTCCACGGCGCTCCGCCTCCCGCGCGAGCTCGAGCAGCACCGCGAGGACCGCGGCCTCGAGCGGGTCGTCGAGGTTCCCGAACGTGGTCGGGCCGTTCTTCTCGAGGGCCGCGATCGCCACGTCCATCGCCGGCTGGTCCTCTGCTTTCAGCGCCCGGCGGAAGCGCCGCCAGCGCTCGAGGACGACCGGGAGCTCGGCGCGGCAGCTCATGCCGGGCCTCCTGTGTCCCCGTCCAAACTATAGATGACCCCATAGTTTCCAGTGGAACTATGGAGAATCGTCCGACCGCCACGCTGGTACCGGGGAAGGGGGGAGGGGCCGTGTCCGTCTCTCTGCATACTCAAAAACTCCGATGTGGTGCCGCCGCCATGGTCATGGCGGCGGGCAGTCAGATCCTTGGCGGCGAATCATATGAGGGGTGGGGGTCGCGGTGTGAAAGTGAACGTACGGGAAAATACGGGAGGTACGGTAGCCTCGGCGATGACCGGGGCGGCCGGTTCGTTCCCGGAGGGGCGGAGGTTCAGGGCGACCGCGACGGCAGCGGCCGGGCACGATCCCTCTGCGCAGCGGAAGACTGGAGAGGAGAACGGAAGCGGAGGGGGGGTTCCTCCGCGTCCGCGCGGGATGTGCGGGTCCCGGGCGCTATGCCACCTTCTCGAAGGTGAAGTCGTCGACGTTCTGGGAGTCGCCCGCGAATTCGAACTTCGGGTAGTGGAGTCCCTTGGGTTCGGTTATACTACGACCGTATCTCACGGCTCACGCGGCCGGGAGGGTGACGGAGCACCGGCCGGCCGCCGCCGGCAGGGGTGAAGCTCGAAAAAAGGAAGAAGATCGATGGCTCAGGTGGCCCGGATGTACCCGGTCCGCTGGACCGTCTCGGTCGTGCCGTCCGTGTACGTGATCTTCACGAGCGGCGAGAAGG
>DUGU01000113.1 GCA_013331215.1 Methanoregulaceae archaeon | reverse complement strand
GAGGACCGAGATCAGGATGACGGCCACGACTGCGGCCGCCAACAGATATCTATGACCGGATTTCATGCGATCAGACTCCGTCATTCCTACCCAGTCTCGCGACAGATGGGACCGTGAAGGACGTTCCCAACGGGGCCCGAGATCTATTTAAGAATTCCCATACCGTTGCTTTATCAGAAATTCGATTGCCATTAGTCGAATCGCGCGGTTAATTGTCGCATATTCATTTAATATAGTAATTTATTGTAACAGCATTCGCTTCCCCGCACGAAGGCACGAGCCGGACCGGCTCGAGGCAGCGAGGGGGCGAGGTCGACGATCGCGACCGGCCCGCCGGCGGTCGCGGACGGGGCGCTTGCGGCCGGTCGCGCTCGAAGCCGGGCGCGGCGAGGTCAGTCTCCGGAGGCCGGGCGGGATCTGTTCTTCTTCCCGACCCTGGCCTCCGCCTGATCGATATGGTAGATCAGGAAGAGCAGGTCTTTTCGCGGGGCCCTCCGCACATAGGAGGGCGACCGGTGCAGGGAGCGGGCGATCTTGTCGATATCCTCGTCGGTGATCACGCGGTCCCGCACTTCCGGCAGACTGGCGATACTCTGCACCACATCCGAGATCCATGCCGTGGCGTCGTCTTCGGGAAACGTGGGGGCCTCGTCATCCATGCTGACAAGAGGGGGTTCAGCCCGGTTATCCGTTGCGGCGGAGCCGGGCCGCCCCGATCGCCGTACCGGAGGCACCCGCCGGGGCCGTGATCTTCAGGGCCGCGATGAAGAGTGGGAACGAGGACGGCGATCGCGATAGGCGGTGGGTCGGCCGGCCGACCGGAGAAGAGAGAGTCGTGCAGCGAACAGTGCCGGGGCAGGTTCTCCACGCGGGCGACGTTCAACGTTACCACGAAGCGTTAACAGAGCTCCAATAAATTTAGAAAATAATATATGTTATTGAGATTAATTATGATCAGTCCCCGTCCGTCATTCGTTGAGACCTTTGAGACGAACGTGGACCAGAGACCATCATAGCGGCATACCCATCGTGGTGTAGCGCGATGGGGAGCCGCCCCCCCCCGATTCTTATTCTCGACCCGGGACCACCGCGCCGATGAGGCGGGGTGAGGTCGACGACCGCGGCCGGGCCGGCCGTGGCCAATGTGCTGCGATTGCCGGCGATCCGGCTCGTGCCCCGACCGTCGGAGTGGCAACCGCCAGTGAGGACGGGGATCAGATGGACCGTTCCCAGCCCTGCCCCATGTCGACGATCGGCCGGACCTCGGTGACCTCGAAGGTCGCGACGGCCTTGATCATGGATGCCGCGTCCTCGCCGACGACCATTGCCAGCTGCGCCATGTAACCGTCGAACGCCGGGCCGGAGGTGGCCAGGTCTTTCAGCGTCATGTACACCCGGACGCCCTTCCAGTCCATGATGCCCTGTCCCGGCTCCATGATCATGTAGACCGCGTACGGGTTCTCGCGGAGGTTCGCGAGCGTCCGGTTTGCCCCGGACCCCAGGACCACGGTCTTCTCGTCGGTCATGTGCGGCGAACCCATCACCGCTACGTCGACCTTCCCGTCCTTTCCGGCAGAGCTGATCGTGCCGATCCGGGGCTGCCTGTTGAAGTACTCCATCAGTTGCGACGTCATGATTGCCTCGTTGAGGGTGGTATATATGCATCTCGCCAGGCACGATTAAATGTTACGGGCCCCGCGCTCGCGGGGGGTGCCCGAGGGCGAGGGCTGATACCGGAAGGGTGGGGGGGATGGGATGTCCCCGATGACGCACATTTTTCGACAACAGGTAGAAGGATAACCTTCAACGCTCCAGGGAGGCTATCCCGGATCGGGGCGTACAATTTTTCCGCTCTTGAAATTCAAAAAAACGATCGGGGAAAGGAATCGGAAAAAATGACGGACAAATTAAAAGTTCAGGAAAGAGTTGCTCGCGGTGACGGCAGCGTTGCGCCTCATCACGTCGCAAATAGTGCAAAAGCCCGGGACCTCGAGTCCGATTCCGGAGGTGGAACGATCGAACCCCACGACCGGGAGAGCGAGGTTACCGAGTCGACCGACCAGGTGAAACTCGTATGCCCCCGGTGCGGAAAACCAGCCCTTCATGCAGAATTCCCGGACCAGTACGAAGCCTGGACTAAATGTTCGGAATGCGGTTTTTTCATGGGGATGAGTTACGAGGAATGGCACCGTATGGAGAACAGTCCGAATATTAGTGAAAAGATCAAAAAAATGGCGATCAAGAAAGATCTCGTGGAAGTTCAGCCCTGATGCGTACCCGGATCTGCAGTATTCGAGAATCGCCCGACCCTGCATCGTATTGTCTCAGTACCTCGCGACTATCCCATTGGTCCGCTTTTATTCGCCAGCGCTCCCGACTCATTTCGGCTATCCCGCGCCCATGGGCGCTGGAATATTCCGCACGACCTTCAGGGTTGATCGCACCGCTTTCCGTAGCGGCATCGTGGAGAGGACGGGGTGTCGAATCGCGCCCGAGAACGGGCCGGATGCACCGGCTCGAGCCGGAATCAGCGATGGCCCGGCCGTCGGTGGCGGCCCGAGGAGGCGGGGTCGACCATCGCGGAATGCACGGACGGCCACCTCGCCCACCCCGTCGCCGGTAACGGCCGTTCGGGGCTTTCACCGTACCTTCTCCGCCATGTCGTACGAGCCCTCCAGCGTGTACATCTTCAGCCCGTCGACCTTTCCGCCGGCGCCGCGGGTGAAGATGAACGCATCGTTCAACTCGGGCGTCACGAAGAACGTGTCGTTGCCCTCGAAGAAGAGCTCGACCGTCTCGCGGGGCATCGCGGAATGGTAGAAGAGGCGGTCGCCCTCGGGATAGACGGTGATCGTCCACGTGCGCTCCCACGCCGGCGCATACGTCCCGGCGTATTCGGCGAGCGCGTCTGCGGTCAACGGGACCGCCTTCCGGTCGACCTTCTGCGGCAGGGAATACGGATCGCCGAAGACGAGCGCCGAGAGGTCGTTCGTCAGGGTGACCATCGGCGTCCTGTCGTGGTTGGACAGGAACATGATGCTCACGGCCTCGTCCGGATAGTACAGAGTGTACGAGATGAAACCGAAGTTGCGCCCGCCGTGGCCGTTCATGGTGCGGTTCTTCAGCACCCCGCTCTCGATACCGTAGCGGTTCTCCACCATCGCGGCCGCCGACTGCGCGGAAAGGACCGTTCCGGGCGTATGGAAGGTGCGCTCCCACCGGAACAGGTCCACGGTCGTGGAGTGGATCGACCCCGCGCCCCAGGAGTTGTGGATGTTCTGGAGATCGTAGTGAATGTGTTTTCCGTCCATCGTGGTATAGCCGGATGCACGGCCGGGGAAGACGTCCCTGGCGTTGTCCTGCCCGGTGCTGTTCATGCCGAGCGGGGCGAAGACGGCCGTCCTCAGGTACTCGTCGTACGACATCCCCGAGGCCCGCTCGATGACGGCGCTCAGCACGATGTACCCGTTGTTGGAGTAGGTGTAGTTCGATCCCGGCGCGAAGGCGAGGGGCAGGGCGGCAGCCCGCTCCATGATCTCCGGGAGCGCGAGGTCGGCAGGGTCGGTGAGCGGGAAGGCCCCGTCGGACGGGATCCCCGACGTGTGGTTCAGGAGCTGGTAGATCCGGATATCCTTCCATGCCGTGGCATTGGGGATGAACCGGGTGACGGGATCGGTCACGTTCAGCCGCCCCTGCTCCTGCAGTTTCATGATGGCGGCCGCGGTGAGCTGCTTGGTGTTCGAGCCGATGGGGAAGACGGTCCGCGCCGTATTGGGGACCGAGAACTCGTAGTTCGCCATGCCGTACCCCTTCGAGAGGAGGACGGTCTCCCTCCGCGCCACGTGCACCGTCCCGCTGAACCGGCCGGCATCGGCGAGCGCCGTCATGTATTGGTCGAGGTTCCGGGATACGGCCGCATCCGACCCGGCGAGCGGCGCCGGCGTGCCGGCGGCAACGGTCGAATTGTTGCTCCCGGCCGGGACGGGCATGGTCACGCACCCGGCCGTACAGAGGACGAGCACGAGGACGAGGCCTGCGATCTGTCGCTTCATGATAACCATTTCAGTCTCCTGTCGGTGTTCGGGATCCCTGGACTCGCGAGAACGGGCCGAACTCCTCCGATGCGAACCCGGCGGCCCCCGACGGACCCGGCGCGAACGTGAGGTAGCCGACCTGGTCGTCGGGGTCCGGGAATGAGAGGTACCAGGTGTCGTTCGTCACGTGCACAAGGCTCCCCGGGTACCCGTTCGGGCCGAGCCTGACCGTCATGTTTGGGTCCGGCCCCTCGCTCACCCGCATGGCGCCGTAGAGGTCGCTCCTGTACGCACCCGCGATGGCGGACGCGGCGATCCTCGCCGGGCCCGCATCCACGGGGCGCTCGACGTTCTTGATGAGCGAGTTCCACCCGGCCTGGCTGGCCGTATCGCGGGCCTGCAGGTCGAGGCCGCTCGGCCCGACATACCGCTCGAGGAACTCGTCCCGGACGGCCTCGGGGAAGACGGTCGGCTGCTTGTTGGCGATGACCACGAGCCCGGCCTTCTTCCCGGGGACGAGGATCACGATCGACCGCACGCCGTCGAGCGCCCCGTTCTTCTCGATGACCCGCTCGTCCAGGAACCGGTACGAGTCGCAGCCCAGGCCGACGGCCGCGTTCGGGTCGCCGAGCGGCCCGTCCGGCCCCGCGACCAGGCTCGCCGCGTGGATCTCCTTCACGCTCCCGGGCGNNGAGCCGTTGTCGAGCATCATTCGCAGCCACCGCGTCATGTCGCGGCCGGTGGAGACGACCTGGCCGGCGGCGGGGAGGCTGGCCGTCTCGAGCGGAATGACGTGGACGTCTCCGCCCGTGCCGGCATGGCCGGCGACATGGTTGTCGTCGAGGTACAGGGTCTCCGGGTGGGCGCCCGAGCGCGTCATCCCGAGGGGCGCGAGGACCCGGGCATCGGTCAGGTCCTCCCAGCTCCGGTTGTCCGCCCGCGCCGCGGCCTCCCCGGCGATGAAGAAGCCGGCATTGTTGTAGAGGTACTTCTTCCGGAAGCTCGAGCCCGGCTCCAGGTACCGCATCCGCTCCAGGAGCTCGCTGCTGGAATAGCCGAGCCGGCCCAGCAGGTCGCCGTCGAAGTGCCGGACNNAGTGCCGGAGGCCCGGTGCGGTGGGCGAGCAGGTCGCGGAGGGTCGCGTGCTGGCCGGCGTACGGGTCCTTCAGCGCGAAGCCCGGCAGGTACGTGACGGCCGGCGTGTCCCAGGCGAGTTTCTTCTCGTCGACGAGGGTGCCGATCGCTCCGGCAGTGACGTACTTGGAGACGGATGCGATCTGAAAGCGCGTGTCGGGGTCGACCGCTGCCGATCTCCCGATCTCCCGGACGCCGAAGCCTTTCAGGTAGACCACGCTGTCGTTCTCGACGATGCCGACGACGGCGCCGGGCACGCCGTACTCGGCCATCGACCGGTTGACGAAATCGTCGAGTCCGTCGAGTTTTCCGGCCTGCCGGGCCGTGGTGACCGTGCTCGTGCAGCCGGCGCAGAGGACCAGGCCGATCGCGAGGCAGGTCGCGACGAGCAGCAATGCGCGGGGCGGAGCGGGGGACTCCATGAAAGAGAATTGGCATCCGTTTATAGAAGTATTGCTATTTGATTCCCGGGCCGGATCTCGAATGGGGATCCCGGAGGAGACAGTATCGGAGTCGGCCCCTCGGCGCGATGACGAACGGGCCGGCCCCGATCTCGCCGTCGCCGGGAAGGGCATCGAGCGCCGCGGCGGCATCCCGCCGGAGCCCCCGGGCGGCTCGTGCCGGCCGAAACGGCCGCTCCCGCCGCGCCTCCGTCCGTTCTCCCGTCGAGGCCGTTACCAGTGTGTCTCCGGTGACTGGGAACCGCTGTACAGGTCGTCGCCCGCGAACCGGGCGCAGTAGAGGACGGGAGTGCCCCAGTAGGGCAGTTCCTCGTACTGGTAGTTGTACGTGCCGTCGGCCGCCGTCGTGACGACCGGGAGGGGTTCGAAGGCGCTCATTCCCGGGTACTTGTAAGAGATGGTCACGGGCTTGCCCGCGAGGCCGGCGCCGGCAGCGGTGCTGAGTTTCCCGTGGAGGTTCAGGAGAAAGCCCCCTATCCCGGCCTCCTCGACGATAGTGGCCCCGCACGTAACCTGGGTGTTCTGCCGGACGAGCGTGCCCGAGAGCTGCCCATTCTGCCCGGCGCCGGCGAGGACGAGGCCGCCGGCGATGCCGACCACCACGATTGCGGCGATCGCGATCAGGAGGGTATTCCTATTCATGGAGTTCACCCGTTCGGTGCTGCATGATCCGGGGGCAGTGTGATAATGATATCCCACGCCGTGACGGCGGAATGGCCCCCGGCACGGGGAGGAGACGGGTCACTTTTCGGGGGTACGGGTGCGGCCGTTCCGCCCTCGTTCCCGAGGCGACCGCCCTGCCGCACCGTCGGCACCATCGTTCGCCACGGTGCATCCCTGGTAAAACATGACGGTGCGCCTTGCATGCACCGTCGAAAAAGGTGCCGATCGGATGCCGGCCCGGGTCACGCTACCGAGCGTGGCGGCAGGAGAGGATGGGAGAAGAGCGAGGGGATGGGGACGGTCCCGCCGTCGAGCTGCCGCGGGGTCAGCCAGAGGTTCCCTCCCGTCAGGGGACGGGCGGTCGCGTTCCGAACGACGAGGCCGGCCCCATCCCCGACGGCCTCGTTCCGCGTCACCACGCACGGCCCGGTCCCCTCCAGCCAGATCGCGGCCAGCCGGTTGCCGGAGATGCGGTTGCCGCTGATGAGCACCCTCGAGCCCCCGTTGACCGCCACGCCGGGATAGCCGTTCCGGTCGAGCGTGCACCCCAGGACCGCACTCGTTCCCGTGCCCTCGAGGCAGACCCCGTTCAGGAGGTTCGCATCGGCGGTGCTCTGCTCCACGGTGCAGCCCGCGGACCCGAGCAGGTAGATGCCCACGTCGCCGTTCCCGGTCGCCGTCGCGTTCACCACCCGGCACGCGGTCGACCCGTTGAGCGCGACTCCCGGGAAGCCGTTCCGGACGGCAGCGACATGCCGGAGCTCGAGGCCCCGGCACCGGTCGATGAAGAGGCCGTTTTTGGTGCAGTTCTCTGCGTTCACGTCCACGATGCGGCCGCCCGCGACACCGCGGCATTCGACGCCGATGTCCCAGTTCCGGAGGGTCAGGTTCGCGACGGTCACGTTCGCGACCGGTCCGTCGACCAGGACGCCGACGGTCCCCGGTCCCCGGCTCCCGACGACCTGGTGACCACCGCCGTCGAGGATCACGTCGCTCGAGCCGATCCGGATCCCGCCGCCGGCGACATCCGCCACGAGGCGGTAGGAACCGGGGGCCGTGATCTCGCCGGGGGCCGAGAGGTCGGCGGCCTGCGCCGCGGGCGCGAGCAGGAGGAGCAGGAGCAGGACGGCCGGTTGCACGGCGCGCAGCCCCCGATACCACCGGCGAGCGGAAGGCCGACGGCGACGGCGGGGGATCGAGATCGGCAGGAGATTCCGGTTCATTGGACGACACCCACTACGGATGCTGTACGCTTCGGCATCCGGGTATTAATGGTGTCTCACTCCTATCGCGGGGATGGACGCGCGGGTTCGGCACGCGCCGGCAGCGGCCGGGGCTGTGCGAGACGGGAGCGGAAGGATGGCGAGAGAGAAGCCGCGCCGCATCGAGGAGCGGACAGCCGGCGGAAAGTGACGGCGGACGGTCGCACGGTCGAACGCTGCGCCCGGAGATCGTTCGGGCCGCGGGCACCGGGCGGGGCGCCGACGAGAAAGGGGTCGGACGGTCAGATAGACTGTTCCCACCCCTGCCCCATGTCGACGATCGGCCGGACCTCGGTGACTTCGAAGGTCGCGAGGGCCTTGATCATGGACGCCGCGGCCTCGCCGACGACCGTTGCCAGCTGCGCCACGTAGCCGTCGAGCGCCGGGCCGGAGGCGGCCAGGTCTTTCAGCGTCATGTACACCCTGACGCCCTTCCCGTCCATGAGGCCCCGTCCCGGCTCCATGATGATATAGACCGCGTGCGGGTTCTCGCGGAGGTTCGCGAGCGTCCGGTTCTCCCCGGAGCCCAGGACCACGGTCTTCTCGTCGGTCATGTGCGGGGAGCCGAAGACCGCTACGTCGACCTTCCCGTCCTTTCCGGCAGAGCTGATTGTGCCGATCCGGGGCTGCCGGTTGAAGCACTCCATCAGGTGCGACGTCGTGATTGCCTCACCTGGCAATGTATCTGCATCTCGCCTGCCGGGTTTTAACAATAGTGGCCCGGCGCTCGCGGCGAGGCCCGGGGGCGGGGAGAACGGGCCGGCCTCGAGGCTGCGAGGGGAACCCGGGGCGAGATCGACGATCGCGATCGGGGCCGGGCCGGCCGCGGCCGAGTCCTGGCAGTGGCGGCGTTCGGGGCCGCAGCCTCCTCCGTCGACAGCAAACGCGCCCTGCTGTAAACGGCCCCGCAAACGAAGACGCCGGGGTTTCCGCGGCGGTTTCAGGAAACGGAGGCGGGACCTGCGAGATCGATTCGGTTGTTTACAGCAGACCGGATCACAATAGAGAGGCTAGCTGCGGCAGCGGAAAGGGCGACGGAGCGGCGAGACGATTGCGTAAACGGACCCCTGTTGTAAACGAAGAATATACAATCAAAGGATACGGCGTCGATCGCCGATTCTCCGGCGCTATTGCCGCCGCGGCCGTTTACAGCAGGTTCGCCGCCTGCTGTAACTGCTGTAAACGACGAAGTGAAATCAGCGGAAACGGTGCCGACGGTCGACTCGACGAAGCAATAGCCGCCGCGGCCGTTTACAGCAGATCGCTGCCGGCCGTCACTGCAATCCCCAGCCCGGCCGGCCCCGGCCGTTCGCCGCGATCGACGAACCGGGGCGTAACCCCTACCCGGGCTGTGCCAGATCGATCGAGCCCGGGGTCGAGGCAGAACTCGTCCGGTTTTCGCGCGGAATTCGATTCAGGAACAGCATTGAAGCGAATACCGGGATCTTCGGGAAGTGAAATGTGCCACCTGTGCCAGATGTGCCGGCCGGATCCGGAAACTTTCTCCATGGTACTCTTCTTTCATGGGGATCTTTCCCCGGAAGTGGCACAAGTGGCACAAGTGGCACAACTGGCACAGGGGGAGAGAGGGAGTTTGATGACGAGAGGAAGGTCTTCGACCTGCTCGCGCTGCCGGCCGTTTATTCCGCTGCCGCGACGGCATCCCGACGCGGGATTCACGGAGGAAACCGGCCCACGTCCCTTCTATCCAGCAGCCCTACTCTCGCTCCGTCGCAGGGAGAAACCATGCGACATCTCGATTGTCGACATCATCAGCGGCTGCTTGCGCGGCCGCCCCGGGGAAGGGGTGCCTGAGCATCGAGTCGCGGGCGATCGCGGCCGGGCCGGCGCGATCCCCCGGCGGTGACGGTGTCGTCGGATGGCGACAGAAAAAGATCGGCGTCCCGGGACGCCTCCGTGAGGATCGCTCACACCGCGACGTACGCGGCGGAAGCCTGCGGATCGGGGAGGGGAAGGCCGTCCTCGCGGAGCCCGTCGAGGTGGAACGCGATCGCCTCGCGCATCCGCTCCTCGGCCTCCTCGCGGGTGGCCCCAGTCGCGACGCAGCCCGGGAGGTCCGGGGAGTACGCAGAGTAGTTGCCGTCGGCCTTCTCGATGACTACCAGGTACCGGTGCATATCAGTTCTCCTTTAGTCCTGCCTGTTTTAAGATACTATTCACGGTCCCGGGAGCGAGATCGTCGCCGGGATGGCCGGCAACGGTGATCCGGCCAGGCTTCTCCCGGTGCTTGTACTGCCGATGGCTCCCCTTTGTCGCCACGAGATACCACCCGTCAGCCTCGATCAGCCGGATCACCGCCCTGACGCGCAGGGAACCCTCTGCTCTTTTTCTTTCGGCGATGCATCCCGATGAAGATTCCTGTCGGCCGCCA
>DUGU01000332.1 GCA_013331215.1 Methanoregulaceae archaeon | reverse complement strand
CGAGGCGCTGCGGGAAATGACGGAGACCGCCGCCGAGCAGCTCGCCGCAGCACAGGTGAGCATCTGGTTGTTTGACGAGACACATTCGGTGCTGCGCTGTTGTGACGAGTACGACAGGGCCCACCGCCGGCATGCGGACGGATTCGAGATCGTTGTCGGCGATTGCCCGCTCTACTTCGGGGCATTGAAGCGGGAGCGTGCGCTAGTCGTGGATGACGTTCTGGCGCACCCGGACGTGCGGGAGCTGTTGGATGAATACCTGCTGCCGGCAGGAATCACGTCCATGCTGGACGCGCCGGTTCGCCTGGGGGGAGAAGTGATCGGCGTGGTGTGCAGCGAGCACATCGGGCCGCCGCGCACCTGGACGACGTTCGAGCAGGAATTCGCTTCGTCGCTCGCCGACATGGTGGCGCTCGTCTGCGGACGCGACGAACGGCGGCGTGCGCGGCGGGAGCTGGAGGAACAACGCACGCTGCTGCGCGCGCTCTTGGATACATCGCCGAACTTGATCTTCTTCAAAGACCGCGATTCCATCGTGCGCGTGGCGAACCGCACCTACTGTGAGTGGCTGAACCGGCCGATGGAAGAAGTCGTCGGCAAGAGTGTTTTTGACTGGTTCCCGGAAGAGTACGCGTGGCGGTATCGCGATGAAGATCTGTCGGTAATGGAGTCGGGCACGTCCCTGACCACAACGCGCGAGGTTCCGGATCCCTCCGGTGAGATAGTGTGGTACGAAGTCATCAAGCAGCCCCTCTTTGACGCACAGGGGCAGGTCATCGGTCTGCTGTCTACCGAGCGCGACATCACCGAGAAGCGCATGGCGGAGGAAGAGCGGAAAGAGAGCGAAGCACGCTATCAGCGGGTCCTGGAAGCATCCAACACGGGTATCTGGGACTGGAACCTGTTGACCGGCGAGGCCTATTTCTCCCCGCGCTGGAAGGCTATCCTCGGCTATGAGGATCACGAATTGGCCAACGTGTGGACGATCTGGGCGGAGCGGCTTCACCCCGACGACCGTGCATACATGACACAGGAGCTGGCCGATTTCCTGCGCAATCCCGTCGGCAATTTCGAGCGGGAATTCCGCATGCGGCACAAGGATGGCTCGTATCGCTGGATTCTCAATCGCTCGGCCGCGATGCTCAACGAGCGTGGCGAGGCGACCCGGATGGGTGGCTCTCATCTCGACGTCACGGCACGCAAAGAGATGGAAGTCGTACTGAACAGCGAACGGCGGCAGTTGCTCGCGCTGTTCGACGGTATCGACGAAGTCATCTACGTCAGTGATCCCAACACCTACGAGCTCATCTACGTGAACGATGCGTTCAGACGTACGTGGGGCGACGTGGCGCTCGGCAAGCCGTGTTATCAGGTGGTCCAGGGCTTGGACGCCCCCTGCACGTTCTGCAGAAACGACGAGGTGTTCGGCGAAAACGCCGGGAAGGCGTACGTCTGGGAGTTCCAGAATCACGAGAGCGGGCGCTGGTTCCGTTGCACGGACAAGATCATCCGCTGGTCCGACGGGAGGCACGTGCGCTTCGAGTTGGCGGCCGACATCACTAACCGCAAACAGATGGAGGAGCATCTTCGCGAGAGCGAAGAGCGTTTCCGCAGTTTCTTCGAGATCGGCTTGATCGGCATGGCGGTGGTTTCGCCGGTGAAACGCTGGATCGACTTCAACGACCGCCTCTGCGAGATCCTCGGGTACTCGCGTGAGGAGTTGCTGGAGCTGACCTGGGCGGATCTGACGCATCCCGACGATCTCGAGGCCAGCGACCTGGAATTCGGCCGTGCCCTGGCAGGCGAGTCGGAGGGGTATGCGCTGGACAAGCGCTTTATCAGCAAGTCTGGCATGATCGTGCACGCCCGCGTCGCAGTCAAGACCGTCCGGGACAGCAGCGGAGCAGTCGACCATTTCTTGGCTTTGCTTGACGATATCGGCGACCGCAAGCAGGCGGAGCAGCAGTTGCGGCGGACAGCGGATGAATTGGCCCGCTCCAACGCGGAGCTGCAGCAGTTCGCATACGTCGCCTCGCACGACCTGCAGGAGCCGCTCCGGTCGATCGTCAGCTTCGTCCAGCTCCTCGAACGGCGGTACCGCGGGCGCTTCGACGACGACGCCGACGAGATGATCGGGTACATCGTCGAGGGCGGAAGCCGCATGCAGGTCCTGATCAACGACCTCCTCGCCTTCTCGCGGGTCTCGACGCGGGGCCGACCGTTCGGCGCCCTCCCCCTCGACGAGGTCGTACGGGACGCGGTCGTCGACCTGCGATGCGTGATCGCCGAGGGCGAGGCCGACGTCCGCTACTGCGATCTCCCCACGGTCTGGGGAGACCGGGGCCAGCTCGTCCAGGTCTTCGAGAACCTGATCTCGAACGCGATCAAGTTCCGCCGCCCGGACGTCCCGCCCGAGGTCACGGTCTCGGCCGTCCGCGACCGCTGGATGTGGCACGTGATGGTCGCCGACAACGGGATCGGGATCGAGGGGGAGTACTACGACCGGATCTTCGTGATCTTCCAGCGGCTCCATACCCGCGACGTCTACCAGGGGACCGGGATCGGCCTCGCGATCGTCAAGAAGATCGTCGAACGGCACGGCGGCAGAGTCTGGGTGGACTCGGTCCCCGGCGAGGGATCGGTCTTCCACGTGACCCTGCCCGTGGTCCCGCAGGGCGGGGAGAACGAGGGGGCGGCCGCGGCCGATGACGCCGACCTCGCCGTCCCGCCCTGACGCAAAACGATCAGTCCCGGGTAGACACCAGGCCGGGGACGGCCACGCGCCGCTCGAGCAGGTGCGCGCCGATCGTCGTGACCGTCACGAGCGCGAGGTAGACGAGGCCGACCACGAAGAAGGTCTCGTTGTAGGTGAAGTACCGGGTCGCGATCATCTTCCCGGCCCCGGTCAGCTCGATCACGGTGATCATGTACGCGAGGGACGAGTACTTGATCAGGTAGACGAACTCGTTGACGAGCCCGGGGATCGAGCGGCGCATCGCCTGGGGCAGGATCACGTACCGGATCACCTGCGCCCGGCTCATGCCGAGCGCGAGCCCGGCCGTGAACTGCCCCTCCTTGATCGACTTGATCGAGCCGCGGATGTACTCGGAGTCGTAGGCCGAGTTGCAGAAGATGAACCCGAGGACGGCCGCCACGAACGGCGAGAGAGAGATGCCGACCGAGGGGAGGCCGAAGTAGAGGATGAAGAGGAGGAGCAGGAGCGGGCAGCCCTTGAAGAAGGCCACGTAGGCCCTCGCGAGGTACTGGACCGGCCGAGCGCCGTACACGCGCCCGACCGCGACGGCGGCGCCGATCAGCACGCCGAACGGGGCCGTGGCCGCGATCAGCCCGAGGGTGACCCCGAACCCTCCCCAGAGGGCGGGAAGGAGGATCCCCGTGATGAAGGCGAGCTGGTCCATGTCGACTCCTTACAGTTCCGCGAACCGGCCCGCGAACCGGCGTGTCCGCTCGAATGCCGGGCTGGCCCGGAGGTCGGCGGGCGGGCCCCGTTCGAGGATCGTCCCGTGCTCCATGAAGCAGATCTCGTCCGCGATCGAGAGGGCGAAGCGCATCTCGTGGGTGACG
>DUGU01000035.1 GCA_013331215.1 Methanoregulaceae archaeon | reverse complement strand
CCTCGTGGACGTGCGGGGAGTGGAGGGGCGGCATCGCCGCCTCCATCACGAACGCGTAGCCCATCCGGGCGTAATCGTAGCCGGTCTTGAAGGTGGAGGGGATCGAGAAGCCCATCTCCATATGGTACCCCCCGGAGGCCGATACACTCTTGAAGAGCTTGTCCTCGGGGCGCATGGTCCGGCCCGCGTTCACCTTCGGCCCGGCGACATGGGAGTGGACGTCGACACCGCCCGCCATCACCGTCTTTCCGGCGGCGTCGATCACCTTCGCGCCCGGACCGACAGAGTCGACGATGCAGCCGTCGCGGATCGCGATGTCCATGACATCGCCGTCGATCCCGCGAGAGGGGTCGAAGACCGCGCCCCTCCGAATCAGGAGTTCGGACATGTTACTCCTCCGTCGTGGCCTTTGCCACGTCGAGGGCCGGGTGGTGGATCCAGACGGGCTCGGTGTCGGTCAGCTCGCACATCCGGACGTAGATCCGGTTGAAGAGTTCTTCGTCGGAGATAACACCCTCCGGCGGTTCGATCACCTTCTTGAACTGGATGGGGACGTTATCCATCCGGTAGACGACGCCGCCAACCTCGACCCCGACCACGCCAACAGGGATATGGAGGTCGGAGATCTCGCTCGCCATGCAGATGTTCGGGTCGATCGTGATCCACGGGTGTTTCCGGAGCTGCTTGACGGCCGGGATCGGGAAGTGCGCGCCCGCATCGGTCCCGACGTTGATGAATGCGTCGCAGTCGTTACGCATGGCGAGGTCGATAGACGAGGTGTCGCCGGGGTTCATGTGCGCCTGGGTCCCCTTGGAGAGATCGATGCAGTATGGGAAGCCGTACGACCAGGACCAGACCTGGCCCGGACCGGCGATGTTGTAGTGGCCGCGCATGGCCATGATCGTCGCCTTGGTGACCGCGTTCAGGTCGCGCGTCAGGCTGATCGCGATATCCACGTTGTGGTTGCGCCCGTCCGAGTGGCAGAGGCCCATCCCGTAGAAGATCGCGACAAAGCGGCCCTTCTTCATCGTTTCGATCGCTTCGAGGATCTGCTCGCGCGGCACCCCGGCGACCACTTCAGGGATCTCGTGGCCGCGGAGCGCGGTCCGGAATGCGTTGAAGAGGTCGTAGTCCTGCCCCTGTTTCACCATCTGGTGCTGGTTCGCGATCTTCGCAGTATCGGTCTCGCGGGGGTCGATGCAGATCACGGTCCGGTTCTTGTGCCCCCTCCGGGTGAAGAAACCGCGGGGGAAGACCGCGTACCGCGAGGCGTGCCGCGGGTGGGCGTGCATGGGGTTGCAGCCCCAGTAGACGATCACGTCGGCACGGTTCTTGACCTCGCCGAGGGTACAGCTCGGGTACCCGTTGTCGAATATCGCGAGGAATGACGGGCCGTGGCAGATCGAGGCACAGTTGTCGAGGACTGCGCCGCCCTTCTCGGCAATGCGCCCGACCGCGGCCATCGCCTCGCAGTTGGTCGAGCCGAAGCCGTAGATCACTGGCTTCTTCGCGGCGAGTAAGACCTTGGCTGTGTAGTCGACCGCCTCGTCATAGGAGATATCCTTGTAGCTCCCGTCCTCCTGGCGGAGGCGGGGGAGTTTCACTCGGCCCGGTTTCGTCGCATGGTGGAAGATCTCGTTGCCGATGGCGCAGGCGTTCCTGACCTCGAGGATCTCCTTCCCGTCGTCCGAGACGACGATCTCGAGGTCGTCGCACGAGGCGCCGCAGTACGGGCACCCGACCTGGGTATGGGTTACTGGCATGTTACGTACCTCCGTTCCAGAGGCCGCAGGCCCCCTGGACGCACTCGAGCGCCGACTTGATCCGCTCGTTCGGGGCCGGCTCCACGGTCACGGGAAATCCGCTGTATTGTGGTACGCCCGTGGACTGGGTCCGGGGCGGGACGACCTGGTTCGCCCAGACGCCCTGACGGATATGGGCGAGCCCCGGGGGGCAGTACTGACCGGCCTCGACGGCCCGGACAATGACCGAGCCCGACTCGCTCGTCACGCGGACGTTCGTGTTCCGGTAGATTCCCAGGCGCCGGATATCCTCCAGGTTCATCTCGATGATCGAGCAGGCCTCGAGGTACTCGGGGGTCGTCTTGCCCTTCTCCATCGCGACGCCCTCTTCGATCGCCCGCTGGGTGATCAGGTTCAGTGTTATCATGCTGTTCACAGGTTCACCTCACCTCGCTGGACGCGTCATACGGATAGGGCGCGCTCCGCTGGGTATGGCCTGTACCAATCTATGAGAATACATTAAAAAAAGGAGTGAGTTAAATCAGTACAGTAATTTAAGTTCATTATTTGATTTTGTAAACTATAAATATCATACGAGGTCGCCCTCATGCCCCCCGTCACCATCCGGCGACGCAAATTCTCGAGGATCCCCTTCTGACGTCTGGCGAAACTGCGCGATAAAGTCCGCCCGGAGACCGTCGAGGTCCATCAGTTCGAGCTGGTCGGCAAAGTGCCGGTCCGCGTACGCCCGACGGCGGCAGCGGTCGAGCACAGCGCCGACCACGGTGACCGTCTCGGCAGGCGTTCGGACGGTCAGCAGCTCCTCGCCGAGCGCCGGATGGCGCCCGCGCCGGCCCCCGACCGTGATACGATACTGCGGTCCGTTGTC
>DUGU01000215.1 GCA_013331215.1 Methanoregulaceae archaeon | reverse complement strand
CCCCTCGATCCCGCCGATTGCCCCCGCGAGCAGGCCTGCAATCAGCATGGTCCCGAGAAACGCGGTCCCGAACGACGATCCGAGGTTCGAGGCCGTGCTCATCACGGCCGCCGTCTCCCCCGTCCTCTGCGGCACGACGCTCGAGAGGACCAGGTTCATCGTCTGGGAGGCGATGAGCCCGATCCCGAGCCCCACCACGGCGAGGCCGACCACGAACTCGACACCGACCGCGTCGGTCCGCATCGTCGCGGCGAGCACGAGCACCCCGATGGCGGTTATTGCCAGACCCGCCTGGATGATCCGTTTCGGCGGGAACGTGCCGGCGAGTCGCGACCCGCCCAGCGAGGCGACGAAGAGCGGTGCCGAGAGCGGGATGAAGAGGAACCCGGTCTCCATCGCCGTGAGGCCGAGCACCACCTGCAGGAAGAGGGCCATGACGAAGAGGAGGCCTCCCGTGACCGTGTTCTGGCAGAGCTGGACGAGGAGGCCGGCGCTGAGCGCGCGGTCCCCGAAGAGGTCGACGTGAACGAGCGGGTCGCCGCCCCTCCTCACGAGCTGCGCCTCCCAGGCGATGAACCCGGCGAGGACGAGCAGCCCCGCGCCGATCATGAACGGTACGACCGAGAGGCCGAACGGTGCGATCGAGAGGTTGCGGAGCACGAGAGGGTGCCGCGCGCTCCACCAGCCGTAATCCGTCGAAAAGAGGACACCGAGGACGACCAGTCCGAGTCCTGCCGCGGAGAGGACGGTGCCCGTGTAATCCAGGCGGGGTCGGGAGCTCTCTGTCGGAGCATCCGTGATCGCGCGGGAGAGCAGGAGCACGAGGAGCACGACCACGACCTCGCCCGCGAAGGCGAGCCGCCAGGTGTAGGTCGTGGTGAGCCAGCCGCCGACGATCGGGCCGAGCGCCACACCGACGGCGGCGATGCCGCCGATCGTACCGTACGCGCGGGCGCGCTCCAGACCCTCGAAGTTCGACTGGATAAGTGTCTGCAGCGCCGGCATCACGAGCGTGGCCCCGAGCCCCTCGAGCACGGACCATCCGAGAATGAGGACGCCGAGATTCGGTGCGACGGCCGTCAGGAGCGCGCCGGCCGCAAAGACGATCAGGCCCAGGCGGAAGGTCCGGCGCCGCCCCCGGATGTCGCCGATCTTGCCGCCGGTGATCATCATGGTCGCCATCACGAGGGTGTAGAGCGTGATCGCGAACTGGATCCCGACCACGTTGGTGTGGAGATCGACGATCAGGTTCGAGATGGAGACGTTCATGATCGTGGTGTCGATCACGATCACGAACATCGCGAGCGCGAGAGCGGGCAGGACGGTTCCTCTAGCCAAGTCAATTCCCGTCTCTCATATCGGAGGGAAGAAGTATCAAATCGATGGTAATAGTCACTCCGCTCGAGTGAACGTCGCAGCGTGCGGCCACCTGGCCGGGCCCGGCATCTCGCACGGCCTCGAACGATGCCGGGGATCGATCGATCGCGTACCCGTTCACGACGCGCCGGGGCACGGGCTCTCGATGGCGATGGCACCGAAGCCGTGCGTCTCCATCGGCCGACGAGTGATGACAGTGAAGCGATCGGCGGATCGTTCGGCCGCCGGATCAGAATGAGGAAAAAAGGGAGAAGTCTACATGGGCGGCATGCCGCCGTCCATGATGTGCCACATACCCATCATCCCGATGTCCTCGTGCTCGAGGATGTGGCAGTGGAACATGGTCATTCCAGTGTAGTCCTTCACCGGCACGAGCATGGTCACGCTCCCGCCCTTCGGGACGATGATCGTGTCCTTCCACGACGGCGTGGTCGTGTAGAGCGCCCGGTACTTGTCGTCCCCGCCCGTGATCGAGAGGATCTGCGCCGGGTTGACGTGCTGGTGGAACGGGTGGTCCATCATGGTCGGGTTGTTGATGGTCCAGACCTCGTACGTCCCGACCGTGGACATCGTGGTGGAGGGGTTCACGTCGAAGTCCTGGCCGTTGATGTACCCGCGCCCCATCGACATCGAGAGGGTGAACGTCTTCTTCGGCATCATGCTCGTGTCCATGCCCCGCATCGAGACCGCCGTCGGGTTGACCGTCCTCGGGAGCGGCTGGTCGAGCTTCGTGCCCTTGACCTGGACGGTCATCATCGTGATCTGCGCCGACGAGGACATCATGCCACGGTTGTACGGCAGCGAGTAGAGCTTGAAGGTCCCCGCGGTCGCGCTCGCCTTGACGAGCAGGTCGACCCGCTCGCCGGGCGAGAGGATGATTTCGGACTGCGCGTATGGTTTGTCGAGCAGGCCGCCGTCGGTCCCGATCACCTGGAGCTGGTGGCCTTGCAGGCTCAGCCGGTAGAACCGGGCGTTGCAGCCGTTCACGATCCGCCACCGCTGGACCTGACCCGGCCGCATGGTCATCACGGGGTTGACCTGGCCGTTGACCATGACGGTGTTCCCCTCCTTGCCGTTCATGTACTCCATGGTCGAGGTATACGCCGTTGGCGCGTTCCCGCTCAGGCTGATGTCCTTGAGGTACAGGAGGTGCGTCTCGTACGGAGCCAGCGCGGCCGCCTCCGCCGCGCTATCGGCCTCGACGAGCGCGCCGCCGAGACCGCCCCAGTGCTGCTCGGCCACGAGTCCGTGCGAGTGCGCGTGGTAGAAGTTCAGGGTGCCGCTCTCCTGGAACGCGTGGTCGTACACGTAATCGTAGCTCCCGCCGGGCGGGGTCGCGAGGTGCGCGTCGTCGGCCGGCGCCTCGGGCGAGACGTGCCACCCGTGCGTGTGGAGGTTGGTGATCCCGCGCGTGAACCCGAGGATGTTCTTCTCGGTCGTCGCCGGGAGCGAGTTCGTGAAGTGGACCTTGACCGTGTCGCCCCGCTTGGCCCAGATCGTCGGGCCCGGGAACTGGCCGTTGTATGTGAAGAGGTTCGCCATGACCCCGTTCACGTTGATCATGGCCTTCTTCACATCGAGGTTCACCTCCACGACGTTCGGGTCGGGGTTCGTGTCCGTGAGATTCGCCGGGTCCCTGAACACGGCGCCGGCCGGGGGGTCGATCACCGACGACCCCGAGCCGCCGCCCATGCCGCCGCCGCCCATACCTCCGCCGTCCATCATGCCGCCGCCGGACATCATCCCGGCCGCGGCCGGCGCCGCGAGAAGCGCGAGTACACAGACTCCAATAATCAGGGTTGTCTTCACCTTCGGTTTCATGAAGTGCCTCCTGCCGCGACTGCGGCACTGTTCGCGACGGCCGCGGTACAGTCCGGGTGCCCGTGACCCAGGCCCTTGGGGCTCTCCCCGTGCCCACCCGGAAGACTGGCGGCCCCAGTCTCGACCGAATTTCGTCGCCCCGGGGAAAGCCGGCGTGCGCCTCGCGCACGGCCCGGCCCGTCGCACTCCGCGCCCGGGGGCGGGGCCCGAACCTCGGGGCGCCCGTCCCGGGCGTGCCATTCTCGTAGAGACCCATAGGGAATCGTACAGGCCGAGTGAGGGATAGAATAGCATATATACATTTGCGCCATGGCGTTAATATTCCGATTCCGGGTCGTGATCGCCGTACTCCGGCGCGGGAGACGGCCGACTCCGCACAGGCCTCCCCGGTTCGTCCCGGAACTCTTTTCGTCCGGGACCGCCCACGGTTCCGCGATCGCCCATGTTCGAACGCACAGCCGCGCTGCTGCTCCTTCTCGCAATCGCCCTGCCCGTGTCCTGCGCCGGCGCGCACCTCGAGCCCGGCACGCTCGTCGCCGACGGCGGGCCCGACCAGGCCGTCCTGACCCTCCTCTACGTACAGAGCGGGTTCAAAGAGTCCCAGGCCGTCTACATGGTCCGGCCGGTCGCCCGCTGCCGCGACCTTTCCGGTCCGGGTTGGTATGCCCCCGCGGCGGTCCACGAGCTCCGGTCCGCGCCGGAGCTGGAGGGACGGCAGCGGCTCGGCACGCTGGATCCTGCCGCGCTTCCGGCGACCTGCGCGAACCCGGTTCCGTCGCCGAGCCCGCCGGCCCGCGCGACGGCCTGGGCCAAGTTCGTCGATGGGTCGCTCGATCCGTTCGGCCCGATGACCTTCCCGCCCTTCGGTTCGCTGCCGGCGACCCAGACCACGGATGGCGGCTCCCCCGACGAC
>DUGU01000056.1 GCA_013331215.1 Methanoregulaceae archaeon | reverse complement strand
GGGGACCGCCAGGTATCCCGGGCCGGGACCGATATCCAGCACGGACGCGCCGGCAGGGGGCCGGAACCGAGCGAGCTGCCGCTCGAGCCTGGGGTTTGGGCCCGATCGCCGTGCGAGGAACCGCTCGACATTTGCCCGCTGCTGAAAGAAACCCTCCCCCTCCCTGAATCCGGGGACGGCGATGTGGCGTTTCTTCCTCGCCATCCAGATCGCGTTCCAGTCGATCTCGTCGCCGTACGGATCCGGGATGCATATCGGCTGGGGCATGGAGTTACTCCCCCGTCGGGTCGCCGACAAAACGACGGTCGGCCCGGACCTCTCGGACGTCCCGGTCGCACTCGCCGAACCAGCCTTCCCGCTCGTCGGGAAATGCGTCGATCGATGGAATGTACGGCTTGATGTCGAGGAGGGGCGTTCCGTCGAGGATATCGACGTCCTCGATCGCAAGCCTGTATCCTTCGACACCGACGAGCCGGACCACCGAGAGACCGATCGGGTTCGGCCGACGGGGAGCGCGAGTCGCGAAGACCCCGCGCTCGCGAACGTCGAGGAAGGGGACGACCCGGAGGGCGTGCCCGACCGAACGGTGGAAGAGATAGATCAGGATCACGCGCGAGAAGCCCTCGAGGTCGGCGAGGCCGTCGCCGAACTCGGGGAAGATCTCGACCGCGCCACGGACGCCGCGCGCTCCTCCCGGCTGGATAGGCATGCCGACCGGGTCCTCGTATGGCGACCGGATGACCCCGATCGGCCGGAGGACGACACCGTCCTCGGCATACTCACGGTTCATGATGCTTCCACCGTCATCGGTACGATGTACTCGCCGGAACGGTTAAACCAATTCCGTGAACCGGGGGCGCTTTGGTCTCCAGCGGCCGAGCCCCCACAGGACGAGCCATCCGACGACGAAACCGACCGTCAGGGAGGTGACGAGCGAGACGAGGGCCACCACAACTGTCGGGACGGGAGCGTCGGTCCGGAGGCCCGCGCGGGCGATCTCGAGCGCGACCACCAGCAGGAGGGCCGCGAGCAGCCCCGTCGGAAAGAGCGCGACCGCCCCGGCGCTGCCGGCGAAGACCGCGATCAGGACGAGCACGAGGCCGGCGATCGCGTTCGACCAGCCGGTACGGCCGCCGAACCGGTACTGGGCCGCGAGACCACCCGCGCCGTGGCACATGGGGATACCGCCGAGCGGAACCGCGACAAGGTTCATCGCCCCGATCATTCGGGAGAGGAGGCCGGCCGAAGGGGCGCGCGGCAGGAGGTCGCGGGCCAGGAGCTCGGTGGCGGCGATCGAGTTCGTGATGGTCAGCACGGCCTGGGGCAGCACGAGCACCAGGAGGGCCGGGATCCAATCCGCCGTTGCCGGCAGGACCGGGTACGGCATCGGAACCGATGGCGCCGGCACCCCGCCGGCCATGACCCCGATCGCGACGCCGAGCACGAGGATGAAGATGGCCGAGAGGTCGGGGACGGTCCACCGACGCCGGATAAGGAGGAACGCACCGACGATGATGAGGCCGGCGGCGGCGAGGACGGGGTCGCCGATTCCGTAGACCACGGCCGAGCGGGCGAGAAGGAGGGCGAGGCCGAGCTGGACACCCCGTGTGACCGGGACCGGGATGCGCGCGACGAGGGGGTCGATCCAGCCCGCGAGACCGAGGACCAGAAAGAGTGCGCCGAGCAGGAGGCCGCCGGCGACCACCTCGCCCGCGGTCACCTGGCCCGCGATCGCGACGACCGCCACGGTCTTCATCGGCTCGATCGGGATCGGCTGTCGGTAAACCAGCCCGGCGACCACGTACCAGAGACCGAAGAAGAGGAGGGCCGGACCCGGCGCGATCCCGGTCGCGAGCACCACGCCGAAGAGGAGCGGCAGGACCGTGCCGAAGTTGCCGACCGCGCCGGCCGCCTCGTTGATGAATTGCAGCCTGGCGCCGGGGTCGGCGAAGAGGGCGGTGACGGTCATGCGGCTCTGCCATAGCTGTTGGCACGGGACCGACGATGAGCCTGCCGGTACATCCCAGCATCACCCTGCCCGTTCGACGAGCAGTGCATACGGGTCCGGCCCGAGGAGGGCCCCGGCATCGGCGCGGTACCCGCGTCGGCCCTGTCGAAGAGCCGGCGCGTCCCCGCCGGGGTCGTCCGGCCCCCCACCCGCTCCGCTCTCGTGAGGTTGCCCTCCGCCTCGAGCACCCCGGTCGGGGGGAGCACGTAGTAATGCGGCATCCCGAGCCGCCCGGCAATCCGTAGTGTCGTCGGCAACAGGAGCAGCACACCGTCGGAGGTGAAGAAGAACCCGAGGCTCGGCTCCTCCACGAAGATGGTCCGGAGGCAGGTATCGATCACCGAGTCGATCGACAGCGGAGGCATGAAAAAGAGTGCCCGGTCAGGACGGGTTCTTCGAGCCGTGTTCCTCCTCGGGCATGGGCTCGAGGTAGACCAGCCCGGCGCCGCAGTCCGACGCGATCTGTTCGAGCTCGGTCTTGCGGAAGTGATGCGCGTAGACCTTCAGGTCGCCGCCGGCGACGGCGAGTACGATGAACCGGGGCTGGCGGACGCCCTCCCCGATCTTGATTCGCTCACGGACGTAGATCTTCATGACCATCACGTGACCCGATAATCAGGTCGACGGCACCAGTCTTTGCGCGCCGATTGATAAACATGGCGGCATGTCAGGGACGCCGGGGGCTCGGGGAAAGGCGAGCTCCGCCGGCCCGCCTGTACTCCTCGAGGAGCGAGACTCCGTACGCCTCGCGCTTCTTCGTCGGGATATAGTTCCCCTTCGCGAGCCGCACGAGAAGCTCTTCCCGGACCGCCGCGTCGTCGGCGAGCCCGAGCGCCCTCACGGACGCGATGCACTTGTCGAGGCCGGTGATGCCGGTCTCGATCCCGTCGATCGAGATCCTCCGCACGCCGGGGGCCTGGGTGACCATGCCCCCGCAGATCGTGCAGTAGACCCCCTCGGCCTCCTTCGCCGCAGCCCTCACCCCCGGATCATCACGAGCGCCATCTTGAACGGCGTCATCGCCGAGAGTGCGTGCGGCACGTTCGCGGGGAAGATGATCGTCTCGCCGGCCGTCATGGGGTGGGTCGTCCCCGCGACCCAGACCTCGGCCTCGCCGTCCAGGATCGTGACCCCCGCGTCGAACGGGGCCGTGTGCTCGGAGAGACCCTCGCCCTCATCGAAGGCGAAGATCGTGATCGATCCCGCGGGGTTGTTGACGATCATCCGGCTCGCCACCGTGCCGGGCCGGTAGTCGACAAGCTCGCCGAGCCGGAGCACTCTCCCTCCGAGTTCCTGGCGGGTCTTTTCGCTCATCGCCTGCCTCCGCCGCTCCCCGAGCGCGAACGGGGGTGCCGCCGCCGGTGCGGCTCACCGGCGCCGAACCGATCGCGCGCGGCGCGGACCGGCCTGTGGTTCGGGAACCTTTCGTCGTCCATGGTGAGCGGTCCTCTGAGGCATTGGCGTGCCGAATGGATATGAATGTGGCGGACTCGTTCCGGCAGAGACCCGGGGTCGCCGCCCCTGCATCGGGACCGGATCCGAAACCCCCCCGGCGTGACCGTGATCCTCATGCAGCCGCCCCGGTACTTGCCGTATCGGGGCGCCCGTTCCCCCCGGAGCTCGGGGGGGGAGCCGGAACCCCCGCGCGGAGCTGCCAAGGGTCGACCCCGGGCGTCTGCATACGGTCGACTCGGCCCTGCGTAGCCGTATGAGACTTCGGGCTGGCGGTGCCCTATCCTCTGCTCGCGCTTTCGGCTGCGGCGGCCGGAGACATCCTACTCGGTCGTCTTCCCGTCGAAGTGTTCTTCCGTGGCCTCGGCGACCTTCTTCGTCCGCCGCACGATGCCGTCCTGATGCTCGGGCGGGGAGTAGATGGTGTAGAGTT
>DUGU01000079.1 GCA_013331215.1 Methanoregulaceae archaeon | reverse complement strand
GGCATCCCCAGAAGCTCCGCCTCCAAGTATCTCCAGCCCCTCGCCTCGAGCGGCGACGTGAACGTGGAGCGGTTCGGCCAGAAGAAGTTCTATCGCCCGCTGCAGCGGATACCGCTCCCGGAGATCTTCGACCACCTGCCCAACGCACTCGTGATCCTGGACGGCGACCTCACCGTCCGGATGATGAATGCGGTCTTCGTCGCCACGCTCGGTATCCTCCCCGGGCACACCTTCATCGGCACCCGGCTCTTCGATCTCGACCTGCCGATCTTCTCCGAGCCGAGCGTACGCCGGAACCTTGAACGGATCCGGCAATCGCAGACGTACATTGCCGATATGGACCTTTTCGAGGAAGCAACCGATCGGATCTTCAGGCTGGAGTTCTCTCCGATCGCCATGCAGTTCGGGTGGGCGGGCATAATGGTCAGCCTCCGCGACATCACCGAACGGCTGAAGACCGAGACCGAGCTGAAGGACTCGAAGCGGAAGATCGCGACCCTCTTCGAGAATGTCCCGAGCGGGATCCTCATGTTCGGGGCCGACGGGACGATCCTCAACGCGAACGATGCGGCCCTGCAGATCCTCGGGCTGCGGACCTTCGAGGAGCTCGGCGCCGCGAGCGTCTTCGACGTCTCCTACGCTCCGGGCAGACTGGAGTCGCTGATCCGGAAGGGACGGTCCGATGATACCGAACTCGCCTGCGACTTCGACCGCATGAAACGGGACAGCGGGGTTCCAACCACGAGATCGGGCATTGCCTTCCTCAATGTGTTCTTCACGCCGATCCGCCCGGACAGTGGCGGACCGCCGCGGGAGTTCGCGATCCTCTTCAAGGACATCACCCGCGACCGTCGGGAGAGGAAGGAGCTGACTCACAACGAGACCCGGTACCACTCGTTCTTCGAGAACGCCTGCAACGGCGTGATCATCTACGAGCCGATCGATGGGGGGTCGGAATTCGTCTTCAAGGATCTCAACCGGGCGGCCGAAGGACTTCTGGGAGTACCGAAGGCCGGGCTGATCGGCCGGAGAGTCCGGGACGCCTTCCCCAACCTCGGCTACCCCAATCACAGCTACGACGATATCTATGCGACCGCGTGCAGGATCATGGAGACGGAGAAACCGGAGTTCCTCCCGCCCCTGCAGTACGAGCGGGGTCCACGACCCCTGATCTGGCACTATCTCTTCAAGCTCCCCACGAACGAGCTCGCTTCCTTCATGATCGATGTCTCCGACGAATTCGAGGCGGGGGACGGGTCGCCCGCAGCCGGGGACGCCGACGTTCTCGACCGGAGCGAGGGCTGCCCCGCACCGATCAGGTCGTCCTGATCGGGACGGGCTCCTCCGTGCGCTGCCGGACGGCATCCGCCGGGAGGACTGCCGATCGGGAACGCGCACCTTCTCGCCGGCGACCGTTACCCGAGGACGACAGCGACGGTGATCCGCGCGAGCCGGCCTTACCAGCGTCGGTAAGCACTTTTTATGGATAATCATCCTGATTCCGGGGGTTTGACCGAAATACCAGCCCGCACAGGCGGGACGTGGTATTTGATTCGTGTGCCTTAGCGACGCCGGTAAACCGCGACTATTTGAGGTGCGGTCGTGCCATTTTTCTCCGTATGAAAGGACTGGCACGAACAGGTCGTGGAGCCCCCGGTTGGGTCGAGAAGGAAAAGCCCGTCGCCGGACCGCGCGACGCAATTATCAGAGCCATCGCCATTGCACCGTGCAACTCGGATGTGCACCTGATCTGGGGAGAGATGGGCAACTTTCTGCCCGGCGACCGCATCATGGGCCACGAAGCCCTCGGTGTCGTCGACTCGGTCGGGAACGAGGTCAGGGACTTCAAGGTCGGGGACCGGGTCGTCGTCCCCGCGATCACGCCGGACTGGAGCACTGTCCCCTCGCAGCAGGGCATCCACCAGCACTGCAACGGGCCGCTCACCGGCATGCCGTTCGACATGCTCAAGGACGGCACATTCGCGGAGTATTTCCACGTCAACGACGCCGACGCCAACCTCGCACACCTTCCCGACGGGGTCACGGTCGAACAGGCCCTCATGGTCGTCGACATGATGACCACGGGCTTCTACGGCGCCGAGATGGCGGACGTGAAGCTCGGCGACACCGTGGCCGTCTTCGGTATCGGCCCCGTCGGGCAGATGGCCGTGGCCGGCGCGCACCTGCTTGGCGCCGCCCGGATCCTCGCCGTCGGCTCCCGGCCGAACCTCGTCGAGCTCGCTCGCGAGTACGGCGCGACGGATATCGTCGACTACCGCAAGGGCGACACGGTCCGGCAGATCATGGATTTGACCGACGGCCAGGGCGTGGATGCAGTGGTGGTGGCCGGCGGCAACGCCAGCACCATCGGCGAAGGCCTCACGGTCCTGAAGAATGGTCACACACTTGCCAACCTGAACGTCATGGAGGAAGCGACGTTGCCCATCCCCCTGGGACCCATGGCATTCGGTCTCGGCGGCAAGACCATCCGGGGGGACCTCTGCCCCGGCGGCAGGGCCCGGATGGAGAAACTGCTCGCCCTCGTGAAGGCCGGCAGGATCGACCCGGGCAAGCTGATCAATTATCGGTACACGACGTTCGAGGACCTCCTGTCGGCCCTGATGGTCATGCACGACAAGCCGAAGGACCTGATCAAGTCCGCGGTGATCCTCGAGTGATGCGAGGAGAACAGGACGAGGATCGCACAATTATGAAGGTTGCAGTCATCGGCGGAACGGGCGGCCAGGGTCTCGGGATCGCGACCCGGTTCGCAGTGGCCGGAGAGGAGATCATCATCGGCTCGAGGACGCTCGAAAAAGCCCAGGCCGGCGTGGACAGGATCAGGGAACTCCTGGGCGACGTCAAGAACGTCAGGGCCGCGACGAACGCCGACGCGGCGAAAGAGGCCGACGTCCTGATCCTCACCGTGC
>DUGU01000244.1 GCA_013331215.1 Methanoregulaceae archaeon | reverse complement strand
GGCGCCCCTGTTGGCGAGGATGACATCTCCCTCCTTCAGTTCGTGGAGGAACGTCCAGGGCATCTCGGGCGCCATATTGTTGCCGTACGTCTGCTTGAAAAGGTGCTTGAAGTCGTCTTTCTTCTCCAGAGATAGGAGCGTATCTCCATGATCTTCGACGAGACGGTTCCATCCGATGCCGACGGATTCGGATTGGAGGAAACCGTCCCAGTACTTGAGCTCCCTGTCCAGCCAGTTGTTCGAATCGTAACCGACGGACGGTGAGAGGGTCCAGTATCGTACCTGATTTTGGAGCAATAAGTGGCACTCCTCTTGGCTCAGCTCAATGACCGTCTTCCCAAACTTGCCTTTGAGCGCTGGAGGGATCTGAGTAGGGGAAGGATACTTCAACCAAGTGATTTCCCTGGTGAACGGATAGTCCAGGTCAGTATCGAGGATAGGTGCCGATGTCACGATACCTATACCGAGAATTGCGGTTTTCCCCTGATTAGCAAAAACCAGATGTCCCTCTTCCACCTCTCGGAAAAAGCGGAAGAGCTGAGGCGCCTGTGCACCAAGAGCGTGGGTATTTCGAATGTAATCGTAGCGTGGATCTCCGGTACGCCCGTCGGCCGTCGATCTCAGAATGTCCTTGATCCCATCGATGTCTTCGGTTGCGACAAGTTCTGAGAAGACGTCGATCAGCTCGGGATAGCCGATGGAACAGATCCCGTTCTTCATCCACACTTGCTTCCAGTACTGAGCACCCTCTCCGGGGGCCACGGCCCAATAGCGTACGTCCGCAAGACGCCATAGGAGAGAGTCAAGGGTCCAGAGATCCGTTTCAAGCGCCTTTGACAGTGCCTTCAGCACTTCGTTCACAGCGCGGTATTGCAGACCTGGACTCGCACCATACCGGATCTCGGGCCAGATGCCGAGACGCTTCAGAGCTTCGCGAGCCGGTTTATTCAAAATGCCATAGAGTTCGGGATGCGCGACCTGGAGAATAGCCGTCATCAATCCCTCTCCCATCCCCTTGAGCGCGGATTTTCGCACTCCCATCCATCGTTCTTCGATGGGTTCCTCTTCGTCAAGGAGGAGACGCAGGTTGTCGATCAGCAAGGCCGTATCGGAGAATAGGCTATCCTTCCACCATTCGAATCCCGGCCAGTGACGGTTATTCCGAAAATACAGGAACGACTCCAGCTCGACGAGCGAGCTTTCGTCAAGGCTATCCTGCGTGAAGAGTGGCTGATATCGAGCGATCACCTCAGGCTTATCCTCTGATATCTTCCGAACTTCGGTTTCTTTCAGAACATAGTCTTTCCAAAGTCGTATCAGGGTAAGCGCGGATGAAAACCGTGCAATTTCCACAATCGGAAAATTCAGGTTCCTTATCGCTGGTACAATCGTCTCCTCAGGTTCTTCTGCAGTCCCTCCCGCCAACGCTGTCATCAACTCCCGGACCGAGACGAGTTCTCCGTTATTTACAATTGCGAACTGTCCGTTCATCCGATCGTCGGACGGTTCACCGGAGATGGAGTTCAGAGCCTCCAGTATGTGAGCGGCAGTCAGGGCGGTCTCGGTCATCGATGATCCACGACCTGATCTTCTTCGCGGGACTATTTACGCATGGCGAAAGCATCGTGTGGGGCCGCGGCCCCTCCCATTTTTATCTCCCCGCACCGCACCACTCTTCACCAGGAGTTCTCCCATGCAGTACGAGATCAAGTACAAACCATCCTACGCAATGGCCGTCGTCCGCCTCGAGCCCGGAGAGGGTGTGGTGGCCGAAGCCGGAGCGATGACCTATATGACGCCCAACATCCAGGTCAACACCCGGATGCGGCAGAAGGGGCTGCTCGGCTCTCTGCTCACCTCGGTGGTCGGCGGACAGTCATTTTTCGTCGTTGACTTCACCGCTCAGGCTGGCGGAGGCGAGGTGGGACTCGTCTCGGCCCCGGTCGGGGATGTCGACGTCCTCGAGGTCCGGCCCGACCACGGGTTCATCATCCAGAAGTCGGCCTTCGTCGCATCCGAGTCGAGCGTGAACCTCGACGTGCAGTGGCAGGGGTTTACGAAGGGCCTCTTCGGCAACGGCCTCTTCATGATCAAGGTCACGGGGACCGGGCTGCTCTTCATCAACACCTTCGGCGCGATCGATCGGCATGTCCTCGCACCTGGCGAGCGGCTCACGGTCGACAACTTCCACCTGGTCGGGTTCTCGGATACCTGCCGATACGAGGTCCGGAAGTTCGGCACCTGGAAGGACACGATCCTATCGGGCGAGGCCTTCGTGACCGAGATCGAAGGACCGGGCGAGGTCTACGTCCAGACCAAGAACCTCCGCGAGTTCGCGGACTGGCTCTGGACCGTGCTCGGCCCGCGGGTCGAGGCGTCGCGGTCGCGCTGAAGCGAGGCGGCCCCCTCTCTCCCTCATCGTCAGGGACGTAGGCCGACCCTGACTGAGTTGCCACAAAGCCAGTGTGGCAACACTGTGGCAACTCTAAGGGCCGAGGGCTTATCGCCGCCCCCTTCACTCGGTGGCCCTGCACCTCGCGCACCCCGCGGGATGATGCCGCTGCCGGATCCTTGTCCGTCCGGTGACGGAGCTCGACGGCGCCCCCGGCGAGCTTGAGAGTTCGTCTCCGATCACCGAGTTTTGCACGGGAAAGCCGGCGTGATAGGACAGACTCGTGGAGGGCACACGGAAAGCAGAGGCATCACCATTCGGGGAGAGTGCCGAGCGGGGCGGGGCGAGGTGGGAGAGGGGGGCGAGTTCCCTCCCTATGCCGACCAGGATCAGAGAGAGATTACGCCCGAGAAGACGGTCTCGGCCGGCCCGGTCATGGTCGTCTCTCGGCCGAGCGAGATCGTGAGCGGCCCTCCAGCGGTCTCGACCTCGACCGTCGCGCTCACGAGCCCGAATCGGTGGGCGAGCGCGGCCGACGCGGTCGCGCCCGTCCCGCAGGAGAGGGTCTCGGCCTCGACGCCGCGCTCGAACGTCCGGACCCGGATCGCGGCCGGGCCTGTTACCTGGACGAAGTTCACGTTCGCCCCCTCGGGAAACGAAGGGTGGTGACGGATCGCGGGTGCGACCGCCTCGAGGTCGACTCCGTCCAGGTCCTCGACGAAGACGACAGCGTGCGGCACGCCCGTGTTCGCGGCGCGGACCTTGAACCCGTCGATCTCCTCGAGGTACTCTCCCTCGCCGAGGGCCGGGATACCGAACCGATGGAAGG
>DUGU01000128.1:543-6077 GCA_013331215.1 Methanoregulaceae archaeon | reverse complement strand
TACGCCTGCCCGGCTTCGTCGGCCGCTGGCTCGCCCGGCTCCTCCCGCGGTGCGGGCGGCCGATAGTGCTCCATCAGGGCCTCGAGCACCTCGTCGACCCCCTCTCCCGTCGCGGTGGACATTACGAGCCCTTCCTCGGCCCGGGCGAGGTCGGCCTTGTTCGAGACGACGATGATCGGGACCGAGACGAGCGTCCGGACCTCATCGAGAAGGCGGAGCTGCTCCTCGATCGGGTATCCGCAGTGCTCGCTCGGGTCGAGCACGAAGAGGCAGACGTCGGCCACGTCCATAAGGGCCGCGAGCGCCTGCCGCTCAATCGGGTTCCGCTCCTCCGCCGGTCGGTCGAGGATTCCCGGTGTGTCGACGAGCTGGATCCGGCCGAGAGGTGTCTCCCGGTGGCCGATGATCACGCCTTTTGTCGTGAACGGGTAGCCGGCCACCTCGGGCGCGGCCGACGAGACCGCGCGGATAAACGAGGACTTGCCCACGTTCGGGTACCCGGCCACGACGACCGTGAACTCGTCCGAGACGTGCGGCAGCTTTCGCAGTACGTTCCGGGCGTCGTTGAGGAACCGGAGCTCGGGGTCGATCTGGTGGACGATCGAGGAGATCCTGGCCACCGCCCGTCGCCGCTGGGCCGTGATGTCCTCGGCACGGCGCATCTTCGACGCGATCGAGAAGCCCTTCTCGCGCACGTGCCACGCAGCCCAGCCCACGGCCCCGAGCGCCTTCTTCATCCGGTCGATACCGTACAGGATCTCGACCATGTGCTGGTAAAACGGCGGCAGGGTGTTGATGTCGGGGAACCGCTGGAGGATCGAGACCAGCCGGTCGTGGACCGCGGCCGTCACGGCCCGGACGAACTCCTCGTTCGCCCGGTCCTTGTTGTGCTTCTCCTTCCGCTTCGCCGCGGCCCGCCTGAACGAGACGTCGAGGATCTCCTCGGCGGTCGGAATCGTCGGGGTCTTCTCGAACTCCACGCCCTCCTGCGTCCACTCGGGGGGCAGGGTGTCGTACTCTATCTCGTAATCCACGGTCGATCTACTCCGGTGCTCTCTATCTCGGGCGTCCCGGATTTAGCCCTTCTGCTCCATCCCGGAGGTGGGCCACTGGCAACGCAGTCCCCGTGAACGCCTGGAAAAACGATGATGGTCGCCGGGCAGTGACGCCGCTCGGCGGGTCCCGGTTACTCGGCCGGTGCCTCTTCTGCTGCTGGCTCGGGTGCCGGCTCGGGCCGCTTCACGGTCTCGAGCAGCCGGATCTCCTTTACGGAGGGCGCGGCCTCGAGGATGTCCCGGACGATCGTCGGCTTCCAGAGCATCCACCGGCGGTCGTACGAGATCCCCGGCGGGAGCTCGAGGGTCAGGACGCCGCTCCTGATCTTGGACGGCATCTCGCGCCCGGCATAGAGCCGGATCAGGCCCTTCGCCCGATCGAGCTCGTCCTCGACGACCTCGACGACGCGGAACGTATAGTGGAGGGTCTTTCCCGCGAGCTCGTTGTTGTAGTCGACGATCGCCCGCNNGAGCCGATGATATCGCGCACGACGCCCTCGCGGTTATCGTTCTTGACCCGCGAGCCGACCTGGACCTTCTCGCCGAACTGCTTGAGCGGCACGCCCTGAACCTGCTCGCGGTCGTACTCCCCGAAGCCCTTCTCGGGGGGTACCTCGACCTCGCCCTCCTCGCCGGCCTCGCGGCCGATCAGCGCCTCGTCGAGGCCCGGGATCACATGCCCGCTGCCGACCCGCACCAGGATCGGGCCGTACGTCGCGGACGGGTTCTCGATCCCCGCCTCCTTCGCCGCCTCGGCACTGGTGGTGTCAAAAACGATATCGTCCACCGAACCCGTGTATTCGAGCCGGATATAGTCGCCCTCGGTTATCGCCACTGTGTCACCTTTCTATATTAAGTCACAAGCATCGCAGATAAGCTTTGACGAGGACGCACGGTTCCGGCAGGGGCCGGCGGGCCGCTCCGGGAACGGCAAGACACATCCCTCAGCACCGTGCATAGCTGAGCCATAGGATGATCGAGTTCGAACTGAAGGCGAAGGTCGACGACCTCGACCCGGTCCGCGAGGCGCTCCGGGCCCGCGGGGCGCGGCACGACGAGGACCGCGAGGAGCACGATGTCTACTACAATCACCCCGACCGCGACTTCGCCGTGACCGACGAGGCCCTGCGCGTCCGGTACGCCGGGGAGNNGCGCGGTCATGACCTACAAGGGGGCCAAGCTCGCCGGCACCCGGCTCAAGGCGCGCGAGGAATTGAACCTCGCGGTCGAGGACGGGCACGTCCTCGAGGCCGTGCTCGATAGGCTCGGGTTCCGGCGGACCGCAGTCGTACGGAAGCGGCGCGAGCTCTGGTCCCTCGAGGGCGCCTCTATCGCGCTCGACGATGTCGAGTCACTCGGGACGTTCGCGGAGGTCGAGATCATCGGCGAGGTCGGCGACGACACGGTGGAGGAGCGCGTCCACGCGATCGCCCGGTCTCTCGGGATCACGGGCGAGTCGATCACGGCCTCGTACCTCGAGCTCGTGCTCGGGGCCCGGCCGACGGGCTGAGCGGCTCCCACTCGGGAGCGCCGCTCCATTCGTCCGACAGGAGCCGGCGCTGGGAGCGGAACGATCTCGAAAAGAATGGGTGTTTTCTATCTCTTTCCCGCGTGGCGGGCCGCGTCAGACCGTCAGCAGCTCTATCCCGATCTCCTTTGCGGTGTCGCCGAAGTGGATCATCGCGCAGTGGCCTTCCGCGGCCACGCCCGGGTTCACGATCTTCACGCCGTCGAGCTCGGTCACGCCGCGCTGCTCGTGGATATGGGCGCAGCAGACCAGGTCGTAGGCCTTCATGTGGTTCCGGACCGAGGTCGAGCCCACGTGCTGGCCGTCGACCTCGTCGAGGGCGCCCATCGGCGGGCAATGGCTCACGAGGACGTTGTGGACCGTCCGTTCCATCGCCCTGACCGTGGATGAGAGGATCCGGTCGATCTCCTCCTCGGAGAGCTCGAACGGCGTCCCGAACGGGGTCGGGTTCGAGCCCCCGAGGCCGGCGAACGTGATCCGGCCGAGCGAGAGGCGGGAGCCGTGAAGCTGGACCGCGTCCGAGTGCTCGAGCACATCCATGATCTCGCGGGGGTCGCAGTTCCCCTGGACCGCGAAACAGGGAATATCGATCCGGGAGAAGAGCCCGTCCACGGTGTCGACCGGGCCGAAGTTGGTGATATCTCCGGCGACGATCATGGCGTCGGCATGCAGGTCGAGGAAGTTCTCGATCTTGCCGAAGTTTCCGTGGAGATCCGCGATCAGGAGGACATCCATCATACTCCTCTAGTATTCGGGTGGCGCCTACTAAACCTTAACCCAGATCCGAGACCGATCCGGTCAGTTTTCCGTCGAGCGCGAGGCGCCCGAGGCGCCGTCGTGCCGTGGGCACGAGGGCTCGGGCCGGATACTTCGCGAGCGGGGTGCCGGGGAGCGGCATGAACCGGTGGGCGTGGACCCGGCATCCGCGCCCCGCGAGGTGCTCGGCGAGGACGAGGGTCGCCTCCTGCTCGGCGTCGGTCTCGAACGGAAACCCGAGGATCAGGTCCACGACGGGCACGAATCCGTGATCGAGGACCCGGTCGACGGCGATCATTCCGTCGACGACCGTGTGCCCGCGCCCGAGCGCGGCGAGCACGCGGTCGCTGCCCGACTGAAGACCGAAGTGGACCCGGGTGTTCGCGCAGAACGACCGCAGGAGTTCGAGGGCCTCGTCCGTGACGAATTCGGGCCGCACCTCGCTCGGGAAGGTCCCGAACCAGATCGTCGCGTCCTCCCGCGCGAGCGAGGTGAGCAGCCTCCGGACCTTCCCGAACCGCGGCGTCCGGCCGTCCGAGCCGTACGCGAACGCGTTCGGCGTGACGAAGCGGACGTCCGGGAGTGCCCTGGCGGTCTCGACGCAGGCCTCGATCGAGCGGTGGCGCATGCCGCCGGGAAAGAGGCGGGGAGTCTGGCAATACGCGCACGCGTGCGGGCACCCGCGCGAACACTCGATGAAGCCTTTCCTGTGGGAGAAGGGAGGATAGGCGTCGAGCCGGACTGCGTGGTCGGTCGGCACGAGTCCGCCGGCGGCCGTGGCCGTCCCCGTGATGGGGGCCGCCGAGCCGGCCTCGATCGCATCGAGGAGGCGGGCGAGGGTCCTCTCGCCCTCGCCGACCACGACATAGTCCGCGGCACGGGCGACCTCCACCCAGCAGGCCGAGGCGTGCGGCCCGCCCGCGATCGTGACGCAGCCGGCCCCGGCCATCTCCGCGATCAGGGCGGGGGCGTTCGCGACGTTGAGAGAATAGCAGGTGACATCAGCCGCCGAGCGCGCAGTGCTATGGAGGGAGCGCCCGTCGCGCTCGAGCGCGGCCGCGAGAGTCGCCTCCGTGTTCGCGGTACCGCGCGCCCGCCGGAAGTTCACGCGCACGCGGGGACTCCTGAAGCGATGGTCGGGATATAAGTCGATGGACGCGCCACGAAAATACCGGAGCTACTACCATGGATGACCTTGCCGTTCAGCTCGACGGAGCCGAGCTCGGAGACCTGCACACCTGCCGCGGACCAGGCATCTCGCCCCGTATCCGCCTCGGACCTCTCGACCCGCGAGTTCTTTCGCTCGCCGTGGTCGTGATCGATCCGTTCGAGCAGGGCTGCTCGTTCGCGCTCTGGCTCGCCGCCGCCATCCCACCCGTCCCGGTGATCCCGGCGGGCCTCCCCATTGATGGGACAGGGCCCGTGCCCTCGATCCAAGGCACGGGCGACGGCGGGCNNCGCATCAACTGACCGTGAAGGTCTATGGCCTGGACGACGTGCCCGCCCTCGGCCCCGGTTTCACCCGCACCGCTTTGAACGAGGCCATGCGCGGACACATCCTCCAGTTCGGGGCCACGATCGCGTTCGTGCGGTAGGGTAAGCATCAGGTTTATCCACTCCGGGGTGCAGGTGCTGCTGGAGGAACCCGAATGAACCCACTGACCGTCCGTCTCTCGATCACGCACTTTCCCCCCAACTACACCTGCGACGGCGCGGACATCTCGCCCGCCATCGAGGTGCGCGGGTACGACGACACCGTCCGCGCTATCGCGATCGTTCTGAACGACCCCGACTCGCACGGCGGCACCTTCGTGCACTGGCTCTGCTGGAACATGGAAGTGGTCACAATCGTGCCCGAGAACATCCCGAAGGAGCCGGAGACGACCTTCCCGGTCGCGGCCCGGCAGGGGACGAACGACTTCGGCCGGATCGGCTACGGCGGCCCATGCCCTCCGCGCGGGCAGACTCACCGGTACAACTTCAAGGTCTACGGCCTCGACGGCCCGCTCGATCTCTCACCGGGCGGGCGCCTCACCGAGCTCGCCGCGGCCATGCGCGGCCACATCGTCCAGTTCGGGGAAGCCGAGGCCTCGTACGGCCGTTAGAGGAGGCCGAGCTTCTTCAGGTCGCTGATGATCCGGACGACGGCGCGCTGCGCGTCGCTCGTGTACTTGCCGCCCGTGATGATCAGCTTG
>DUGU01000128.1:0-526 GCA_013331215.1 Methanoregulaceae archaeon | reverse complement strand
GCTCGGGCTCGTACTCGATCTTGTCGAGGTTGAACCCGACCGCGATCTTGTTCAGGTTGATCGTCGAGCCGAGGTCGGCCGAGGTCACGATGTTCTGGACCTTGTACGTGAGCTCGTCCGGGATCGTGATGCCGAGGTTCCGCAGCAGGTCTCCGAGGATCGCGAGGCCCCGGTCGAGGCTTTCGACCGACTTCGCGCCGGTCAGCACGACCTTCCCCGAGTTGAAGACCAGGGCCGCGATCTTCGGGTCCTTCATCCGGATGACGACACCCGGAAAGCGCTTCTTGTCGTACTCTGCCCCCTCGATGTGCGAGGCGATGCTCGGCAGGTCGAGCGCGTCCGTCACCTTTGCCGAGGCGACGATGTTCTCGATTCGCAGGGACTCCTCCGGCTTCATGCTAGTATATAAAATAACTTAAAAGGGTTATATATATTTGGGTTCAGGATTACTCTTCGAGAGTCGAGAGATCCCCCGGATCCATCCCGAGCTCCCGTGCCTTGAGGACGCGGCGCATGATCTTGCCCG
>DUGU01000321.1 GCA_013331215.1 Methanoregulaceae archaeon | reverse complement strand
CCTCCACCCGCAGTTCCTCTCGACGCGGTACGCCCGCGAGCTCGCCGACGAACTCGGAATTCCGGCCGTACCGGTCCAGCACCACGTGGCCCATATCGCGTCGGTCACGCGCGAGCCCTGCGTCGGGATCGCGATCGACGGGGTCGGGTACGGCGCGGACGGCACGGTCTGGGGCGGCGAGATCTTCGCGGGCGCCGTGCCGTCGTTCAACCGGGCCGGGCACCTCGAGGTCGTGCCCATGCCCGGCGGCGACCTCGCGACGCGCTTTCCCGAGCGGATGCTCTACGGCGTCCTGCCCGAGGACCGGATCCTCGAGCTCCTCGCCGCGCGGGGCTGGACCGAGATCGAGCGCGACGTCGTCGCCCGGCAGACGGCGCGGCGGGTCAACACGCCGCTCACGACGAGCACGGGCCGGGTTCTCGACGCGGCCGCGGCCCTGCTCGGGGTCTGCCGCGAACGGACGTACGACGGCGAGCCCGCGATGAAGCTCGAGGCGGCAGCGGCCCGCGGCCGGGCCGAGGAGTGGCCGATCGAGCTCCGGGAGGAGAACGGCACGCTCATCGTGCCGACGCGGGCGCTGATGGGCGAGCTCGCCGACCGGTACCTCGGGATCGACCGGCCCGAGTCGACAACGGGCCGCCGGGCGGTCGCGGACCTCGCAGCCTCGTTCCAGGCGAACCTCGCCCGGGGGATCGCGCTCGCCGCGGTCCGGGTCGCGGAGGACCGGGGCATCGGGACGGCGGCGCTCTCGGGCGGGGTCGCGATCAACACCGCGATCCGGGCGACGATCGTCGAGTCCCTCGAGTCCCGCGGCCTCGCCTGCCTCCTGAACGAGCGGTACCCGCTCGGCGACGGCTGCATCAGCTACGGCCAGTGCGTGATGGCAAGTTGCCAACGAGAACATTTTAGGTAGGTATCTCCCATGACAGGAGGCGATGAGCGGTGCGGGGCGGTTGTCGAAGTCCATCGTCATTCTGCTAACGGCAATACAACGGAGGACACACCGGCAGGCGAGACTGAGAGGGCGCAGGGCTGGACGCCCGAGCCGCTGAAGCGGGCCGGGATCGCCATTGGCGCCCTCCCGATCCTCTCCTTTATGGTGATGTGGTGGTTCGCCGGCAATGTGGTGTGGCGGCTGACCCACTTGCCTGACTCCGCTCCTCTCGTTCTGATATTTTCGCTCGCGGGCGGCGTTGCGGCGGGCTTTCTCTCCGCCGGCGGCGTGCGCGCGGGTATCACGTCGGGGCTTCTATCTGGCCTCCTCAGCCTTGCGGCCTTCGCGCTCTTATTGATCCTGCAGGCCTCGATGGCGACGGCCCACGGCGCCTCCGTGGTGATCTGGCCGATCGCCCTCGTGTATATGGCATACTGGGTCCTCCCGGCCGTCGCGGTGGGTGGCGCGCTCGGCGGGACGATCGCACCTGGCCGGGGTGCGGAGACGTGATGGGACGTGATGGCCTCGGCCCTGCTGAAATGAGACTGTTAGCGCCACGCGAATCATGCGACGTTCCCCTTCCCCTGCCATGACTTCTGACCTCTTCGTGAAGATCTGCGGCATCACCCGGCCGGAGGACGCGCGGGCTGCGGTCGAGGCCGGAGCGGACGCCGTCGGGGTCGTGATGGCCTCGGACTCGCCGCGGTCCTGCACGGTCGAGGAGGCGCGGGCGATCTTCGCCGTCGTCCCTCCGGGGGTTCTCCGGATCGCGGTCAGCCACACGGACTCGGCGGAGGGGCTCGCGTCCTGCCTCGCGGCCGGCCCGGACGCGCTCCAGCTCTCGCAGCCGATTGCCGTGCCGTCGTCGGCAGACGTCGCCGTCATCCGCGTGGTGGCCCCGGGCGGTCCGATCCCGGAGGACTGCGCGATGGTGATCGTGGATAGTTCTCACGGGCGGGGACGGCCGTACGAGGCCGCGCATGCCCGAATGGTCGTGGCCTCATCGCCCGTGCCGGTCCTGCTCGCGGGCGGCCTCTCGCCCGAGACCGTCGGAGCCGCGATCCGGGAGATCCGGCCCTACGGCGTGGACGTCGCCTCGGGGGTAGAGGCGGCCCCCGGGGTCAAGGACCACGCGCGGGTCCGGGCGTTCGTCCGGGCGGCGAAGCGGCCCTATCCGAAAGAATGAAGCATCCCGCACCAGCGCCGGACGAGCTCGGGGTCGCGGGCGAGCCGCGACGGCTGGCCGGCGGCTGTCTGGTCGTAGTAGGTCCCGGGCTCGACCCGGTCGATGGTCGCGAGCCGGGCCTCGTTCCTGCCGCAGTGCTCGGGGGGCGCCCCACGGCTGCCCGGAAAGCCCGCCGCGAGCAGCTTGGTCGCGCAGACGCCGGGGTGGAGCGAGACCGCCTCGAATCCGCGGTCGGCAAGACCCCGCGCCAGCAGCACGGCCCCGAGCTTCGTGAGACTGTAGGCCGCGTACCCGTTGTAGTGCCGCTCGCCCTGGAGATCCTCCCAGTCGATCGAGTCGGTCGAGAAGTGAGCGACCGAGGCCGTGTACACGACGCGCCGCGGTGGACGGAGCAGGGATGCGAGGGCCCGGGTCACGCGAAACGGTGCGAGCCCGTTGACCGCGAACGTGGTCTCGAGCCCCTCGGGTGTCAGCACCCGCTCGCGCATGTAGACTCCCGCGTTGTTGACGAGCGCGTCGAGCTCGCCGTGGCGGTCACGAACCGCGTCCGCTATCCCGGCGATCGCGTCCGGGTCGCGAAGGTCGGCCGTGACCAGGTCGATCGCGGCGGTCGGGTACCGGGCCCGGAGCTCCGAGACGACCGCCGCCCCCTTCGCCGGGTCCTTCCCGTGCACGATCACGGACCGTCCGGCCGAGGCGAGCAATGTGGCCGCGGCACGCCCGATCCCGTCGGTCGACCCGGTCACCAGGACGGGGTTCATGCGTCGAGCAGGGACTCGTATCGCGACGGGTCGTACCCGACCACGACCCGTTCCCCGCGCTCGGCATACGGAAACGCGGCCGTACCGTGGTCGAGCATCCGGAGCAGGATCCGCCGCCGCCGGGCCGGGTCGGCGAGGTCGAAGTCGACCGTCTCCACCGGGACCGCCCGCCGCGAGAAGAAGTCCTTGGCCCAGGCGCACCAGGGGCAGTTCGAGAGCGTATAGAGCCTCACGGGCATCATGACCGTCCCAATGGCTCCCGATTGATATAAACATTGAGGTCGACGATCGCGGGACGGAGGACGGACACCTTTTATAGGCCGGGGTGAAATCGATGGACAGGGAGGAGACCCGCGATGCCCGGGGAACCAGCAGCGGACGACGGCGCTCCCCCGGCGGTGCCGCCACCGGGAGAGGAACTGCGGCGCCCGTACATCCCCGCACGGCTCGGCGCGGTCCTCCTCATCGCCGTCGTCGCGATCGTCTTCGCCATCGGCTTCCTGCTGCTGTGGGCGTACCTCGACCGCCTGATCTGGTCGGACCCGATCCTGTCGGCCGGCCCCTGGGCGATGCCTGCCCTCGTGCTCTTCTTCTCCCTAGTCGTCGGCCTCTCCCGGAAGTACCTCCACGCGCCGTCCGTGATCCACGGCGGCTTCGTCGAGGCGGTCCGCGGCGACGCCGACCCTCCCGATTACCGGTCTTTTCCCGGGGCGTTCGTCTCGTCGCTCGCCTCCCTCCTCTCCGGAGCCGTCATCGGGCCCGAGGGAGCGCTGGGCGTACTCGTGAGCGAGATCTCGGCGTTCATCCGTCCGCGGCTGCGGGTCCCCGCGTCCATCGCGGCCGGGTACGACCTCGCCGCGCTCGCCTCGGCCTTCAACGGGCTCATCGGCAGCGTGCTCTTCACCGGGGTCTTCGCCACCGAACTCCAGGCCGGCCGCCCCAGGAGCGCGCTCCAGTACCTGGTCTGGAACCTGCTCGCCGGCGCGGTCGGCTTCATCATCTTCCGGTTCGTCGGCCTGCTCCCGTTCGCGCAGTCCATCCCGTTTCCGCCGACCGGGCTCACCCCGGTCTACGTCCTCGTCGCCGTCCTCTGCGGCGTGATAGGAACCGCGATCGCCATCGGGGCCGGGGCCTGGCTCCAGGCGGTCGAGGCGGTGATGGACCGCGTCCTCGGCGAACGGGTGGTGCTGCGCGTCCTGGCCGCGGGCGCCCTCGTCGCGGCCGTCGGCCTCGTCTTCCCCGACCTCCTCTTCTCCGGCGAGTCCCAGATCCACGGCATCATCGCCGACCCGGCCCGGTACGGCGCGGCCCTGCTCCTCCTGATGGCGGTCCTGAAGATCGGGCTGTTCGGGGTCTCGATCAAGGCGGGGTACATCGGCGGCCCGCTCTTCCCGATCCTCTTCTCCTGCACCCTCGTCGGGCTCGCGCTCAACCTCCTCTTCCCCGGGGTTCCGGTCGGCGTCTTCGTGCTCTGCATCGAGGCCGGGGCGTTCGCGGTGGCGCTGGGCGCACCCCTCACGGCCATCCTCACGGTCGCCCTCGTGGGCGTGGCGGACCAGGACACGATCGTGCTCCTCGTGCTCTCGGTCGCGACGGCGCTCCTCCTCTCGGCCGAGGCGATGAAGCGGATCGCGGCCCGCCGCCCGGAGGAGGGCGCGCCTACCGCCGGTACGCGCTGACGAGCCGCGCGACCAGCACCGCGACGTAGAGCACGCCCGTGACGGCCTCGGCGTAGGCGAGGGACTGAGCGATGGGCACGACGGGCGTGATGTCCCCGTAGCCCACGGTCGTCAGGGTAACGAAGCTGTAGTAGAGGAAGTCCATTCGACCGAGCGGGCCGGTATCGGCGATCGCGGAGCCCACATGGAACGCGGCCGGATCGACGAGGGTCAGGCCCTGGTAGGCCAGGGACCACGTGAAACCGAGGAGCAGGTAGACGGAGAGGGCGCCCGCGATGACGTCGCTCGTGACCTCGTCGGCCGTGACCACGGCCCTGAGCAGGAAGACGACGAAGAACGCGAAGAAGAAGAGCGGGACCAGGGCGGCGGCGAGAGGGGCCGCGCTGGAGGGGAGGAATACAGCGGCCCAGCGCGCGATCAACGCGGGCACGCCGAGGAGGATTGCGAGCAGGAGGAGGAGCCGCTCGTGCCGCATCGCGAGAAGGCCGGCGAGGATCACGAGCGAGAGCGCTACCCCGAAGATCGTGTCGAGCGAGGAGCCGGCGACGGTCAGGGGTGCGACGGCGAGCATCAGGAGCAGGGAGGCCAGCAGGATCCGGAACCGGTACCGCTGCACGCCCCCGACCAGGTCCGACAGCACGTTCTTTGCGCTCCCGTTCATCGCGATCGGTACAGGGCTCGCCGCCGCTCCTTATCAGGTTAATGCCATGGTCTCCTCAGCGCCCCATCCGGTCGACCGCCACCGCGAATCTCCACGCCCGGCCGCTCGACCTTCC
>DUGU01000203.1 GCA_013331215.1 Methanoregulaceae archaeon | reverse complement strand
AGCCCATGTCGCGGAAGTACTCGGCGATCGTGATCCCGGTGTAGACCGAGGCCTCGCGAGCCGCGACCGGCATGTTCGAGGTGTTCGCGATCATGATCGTCCGCTCGAGAAGGGGGTGGCCGGTGCGCGGGTCGACCAGCTCCGGGAACTCCGAGAGGACGTCCGTCATCTCGTTACCGCGTTCGCCGCAGCCGATATAGACCACCACGTGGGCGTCGGCCCAGCGGGCGAGGGTCTGCTCCGAGACGGTCTTGCCCGTTCCGAACCCTCCGGGGATCATGGCCGTGCCGCCCTTCGCGATCGGAAAGAGCGAGTCGAAGATCCGCTGGCCCGTCATCAGCGGCAGGGGCGGGGCGAGCTTCCGCGCGTACGGTCGGCCCAAGCGGACGGGCCAGGCGTGCCCCATCCGGATCGGCCGGTCGCCGTCGAGCCGGGCGACCTCGTCGTCGACGGTCATGGAACCGTCGGAGACGCACTCCACAGTCCCGCGCAAGTCCGGAGGCACGAGGATCCGGTGGTCGAGGTGGTACTCGCGCACGGTCCCGAGCACGTCGCCCGGGCCGACCGCGTCGCCCTCCCGGACAGCAGGCTCGAACTCCCACCGTCGGGCATGGTCGATTCCGGGGACAGCAAGACCGCGGGAGATGAAGTCGCCGCTCCGTTCGGCGAGGAGCGGCAGCGGGCGCTGCACCCCGTCGAAGATCGAGGTGAGCAGACCCGGGCCGAGCTCCACGCGGAGGGGCTCGCCCGTGTTCTCGACCGCCTCCCCGGTTCGGAGGCCGGTCGTGTCCTCGTAGACCTGGACGACCGCGACGTCCTGGTCGAGCCGGATCACCTCGCCCGTGAGCGCCTCCTCGCCGACTCTGACCACGTCGTACATCCTGGAGCCGCGCATGCCTCCTGCGTGCACCACGGGCCCCGAGACCCTGATCACTTCACCCTGGATCATTGCTACCGCCTCAGCACGATGTTGTGCCCGATGGCCCGCCGGAGGAGCCGCTCGATGTAGGCCATCCCCCCGCCCTGGCGGGACCGGCCCGGGATGGGAATCACGATCGGACGCGACGACCGTTCGATCCGGGTCATCAGCCGCTCGTCGAGCCCCTGCATGAACTCCTCGCTGACCGCGATGATCCCCGCATCCTCCTCCTGCAGCAGCCCCGGCAGGAGCCGCCGGGCCTCCTCGGCGTTCCCCGCCTCGCGCGTCTCGACGCCGGCCATGCGAAACCCGACGGCCGTGTCGGGATCGGTCAGCACCGTGAACTTATACATGGATCAGCTCCGCCTCCAGCTCTTCGTCCGAGAGGCCCGCGTCCCGGCAGCGGGCGATGATCCGAAGGTTCGTCACCTCGACCAGGAAGAGGTAGAGGTAACCGACGACGACCGAGACGCTCAGCGGGTCAGATCGGTAGAGGGCGGCGCCGGTCCTGACGAGGTGCCGGTCGAGCTCCTTCATCAGGAGCGACTGGGGCCCGCATACCGGCGTCTCGTCGCAGATGCGGAGGAGGAAGGCGTAGGGCGTCCCCTCGAGCCGGCCCAGCGCCGTCGGAAGGGTACCATCCTCGATCATGCTCCGGAGCAGCTCCCGCGGCAGATCGGCTCCGCCTTCCAGGAGGAATCGCCCCCCGTCCTCAGGGCCGACGCCGTCGCGGATGAAGGTGATCACCGTCTTGAGGTTCGTGACGTCGATCTCGGTGCCCACGAGCCTGCGGAGCGCGATCGCCTCGGGCTTCTTTCCCTCGACCGTGCGACGCGCGTACTCGAAGTAGTACTGGTCGAGGGCGTGCTCCATCACGAGAAGCTCGCGGGACCGGCTCCACTCCTCGATGTGCGGCGTGAAAGCCCGGGCGTAGTCGACCCCCCAGGTGGCGAGCAGGTCGATGACGTCCCGCACGTCTTGCTGGTTCAGGAGTTCGATGAGGGTCGCCTCGTCGAGCGTCCCGGCCGGGACGAGGCACTCGCGGATCTTCTCCGGGGGCGAATGGATGTTCTTGCCGCGCAGAATCGCCTTCAGGTTGTGGACGTCCCAGCGGTTCACCACGATCCGGACGTACCGTACGGCGTCGTTGTCGCCGAACATCTTCACGATCTTGGAGTAGGTTCGCACGAGGTGTATTCGCAGCGCCTCCTCGAGACAGGTGACGCCCGACCGCCGGACGCAGGAGAGCTCGAGCGCACTCCGGTAGGGGGTCTTCTGGAGGTCGGCGATCATGGCTTCGAGGTCCGGCTTCTGGAGAAAGGCCCGAAACTCCTCCGGGCCGAGCAGGGAGCGGTACATCCCGCGCACGCGGGAGTTGATGTAACCCTGGTCCATCACGGGCTCCCGAAGAGGCGGTCAAAGAGTTCGCGCCGGTAGACTTCCCCGGCCCGGGCGAGGCGGGAGGTGAAGGTGTTGTCGACCCGGATGCGTCCGTCGGCCGAATCGACGACCACGCCGCCGGTCACGTCGAGGTCCGGGATCAGCACGGGCTTCCCGGGGAGATCCCCGACCAGGGCCCGCGCGGACGGCTCGTCCCTTGGGTCGACGTGCAGTCGTGCCTCGGGCTCGGCGAGCGCGTCGAGCGCCTCCCGGGTCAGTCCCTCAAGGATCCCGGGGTATCCGTCGCCCTCCCTGAAGTGCCCAAGTCGCTCTTCCGCGAGGCCGAGCGCTCGCTGCAGGTATTCCTCGCTAGCCCGCGCGAGCCCCGCCTTCGCCTCTTCGCGAGCGCGGTAGTGCCGCTGATGCCGCTCGACATCGATCCGTTGCTCAGCCTCGGCGAGCAGCCGCTCCCGGATCTCCTGCGCCTGCCTTCGCGCCGACTCCTTCGTCTCATCGATGAACTTTCCGGTCTGGTTCTGGACCTCCTGGACGCGAAGCTGGGCATCCATCTCCATCGAATGTATCAGTTCTTCGTACGCCATCCCTCTCCTCCGGAGCGGAGGCGCATGAACCCTGCCCGTTCCATGCCCTCCGTCATTCGCTGTCGCTCCCCTGCCCGCTATGCGGCGGTCATGAAGATGATCATCGCGGCGACCACGAACCCCAGAATGACGAGGGTCTCGGGGATCGCGACCAGGATAATCATCGGGCCAAGCAGCTCAGGGTTCTCGGCGATCGTACCGGCACCTGCCGGTCCGATGCGTGATTGTGCCCATGCCGTACCGATCGCTCCGAAAGAAAATGCAAGAGCGGCGCCAATAGGAACTTCCCAGGCCATTGCACTCCACCATGCCTTTCATCCGGGTGCAATACGATAAACCTGTCGCAGAAAATTTATAAATTTCAATGACCAACATGTGCGTTTGGCGTTTTTTTTTCGGGAAACGGAGGTTCAGCCCTCCGGGTGATACCCGAAGGGACGGTACGGCCGGCCGCCCCCCTTGAAGAACTTCGAGTTGAACTCCACCAGGTGGAGACGAGTGGACTGGATGAACGGGCTGAACATGCCCATCACCAGGTTCATCAGGTGGAGGAGGACCGCGACCAGGGCGCCGACCAGGACCGAGCCCACCTCGCCCGCGAGTTCGTTCGCCACGAGGGCGAGCATGACCGAGGCCATGCCGATCGCCATCAACCGGGCGTAGGACATGATGTTGCCCATCGTGCCCATGATCTCCACGGCCCCCTGAATCCCCCCGCCCCAGAGGAGGAGGGGAAGCCCGATCGCGAGCATCGCTATGCCGACGAACGTGAGCGAGGGCGATATAATCTCCATCGTGGTGAGCAGCACGAGAATGATGCCGAGGATGACCCCGATCATCCCGCACTTCTCGCAGAGGTGGCGGCGGTTCTTCTGGGCCACCGCGTTCGCCACACCGATCCCGAGTCCCAGGAAGATGTGCACCACCCCAATGGCGATCGAGACGACCAGGAGCGGGATCATCGCCTCGAGACGGTTCCAGGTGACCCCGGCGAAGGTGACCGGGCGGAGCCAGCCCAGCTGCTCGCCGAGGTCGCCGAAGAACTCACCGAAGAGGAACCCGAAGACGATGGTCGGGATAGCGGAGATGATGAAGATTGTCGCGAGCTCGCGGAGCCAGTCCCTGCCGGCGTACCGGATGCGGAGGAAGAGGGCGAGCGCGAGAATGCAGATGCCGTACCCGATGTCCGCCACGATCAGGCCGAAGAAGATCGGGAAGGAGATCGCCATGAACGGGATCGGGTCGGTCTCCAGGTACCGCGGCGAGCCCATCAGGCGGGCGAAGAACTCGAATGGCCTCGCCCAGAAGGGATTGGCGAAGGATATGGGGGCTTCGGCCATCTCCCCGGACGTCGCGGGAAGCTCCGCGAGCACCACCGTCCCTCTGAACGACTCCTCAAGGCGCCGCCGGGTGTTCGGGATCGACCTCCCCGGGATCCAGCCCTTGGCCACGAAGGTGTAGTCGGTGCGGGCGAACTGCGTAACGACCGCGAGCTCGTCTCGCCGTTCCTCGAGGGCCCGCTGCATGTTCAGCAGCTCCTGGCGCCAGCTGCCCGACAGGGTGGCGAGTCGGTCGTCGATCTGCCGGATCTCTATACGTACCGCCTCCCGTTTCTGCTCGATCGCCGCGAGGGCCTCGTCGATGGGCATATTCGAGTAGTCCGGCGGGATCCGGACCTCGTTGACGTTCTGGGAGAAGAGGAACGCGTGGACCTGGCGGGAGTAGAACTTGTTGNNCGAGCTCCGCAGCGGTATACTCGAACTGGTTGTGCGCGAGCTCGCGCAGCATCGGCACGATCTGGTCGAACACGTAGGCGTACTCCTTCTGGAGCAGGAGGACGGTCATCTCGAAACCCTCGAGCTCGGGGATCGCGTCCTCGATCGGCTGGAGACGCCGGAGGATCCGGGCATATCGCTCCAGGGTGATCGCCTCGAGCTCCAGGTCGGTCTTCCGGTTCGACATCTCGACCGTCGTCGCGTCGAGCCCCCTGAGCCGTGCCCGGATTCCCTCGACCGTCTCCTCGAGCGTCCGCGACCGGAGCCCCTCGTCGATCTCCCCGGCGCTCTCGGGGATGTCGCGGCCCTTCGGGAGCAGCTTGAGCAGCCCGTTCACTTTCAGCAGCAGCTGGTCCACCTCGATGGCCGATCCCTTGTCGATCTGTCGGAGCTCCCCGGGCCCAGCCGATCCCTCGGCGGTCAGGTCAACGAGGTGGACGGTGCCCTCCCGGTAGAGCGTATCGACGATCTGCCCGGCCTCGGATCGCGGGCCGACTACCAGGATGCTGCTCATCTTCTGAAGCATGGAACCAACTCATTCAGATGTCGGTGCGACGAACCGAACCAGGTCGGCCGCCACTTCGGAGACGTGCGTCTCCCCGGCCGAACGCAGCGCGGCCTCCTGCACGCGGGCGTCCCTGCGCACCAGCTCGATCTCGCGTTCAAGGGCGTCCATCGCCCCCTCGAAGAGGGCTTCGGCCGCCTGGCGCCCCTCTCTCCCGGCCCGTTCGATCTCTTCCCGGGCCTCACGTGCCCCCGTCTCCTTCATGGCGTCGGCATCAGCGCAGGCGCGAGCGTATGCTGCGGCCAGTTCGACCTCCTTCCCGCGCACCTGCTCCAGCAGGGTCTTCTCTTCCAGCATTCCGATCACAACCCGTGCCTGGATCGCACGCCCCCGGTGACCCCTCGATCCGCCTCCTTTCGGCCCGCCTCGCGGTAATGGCCGACGCTGGTCCGCCCGGTCCTCTCGATGCGCTCCGCGCATCGCCGGAGGACGGCGCACTGCATCTCCTTGATCAGCTCGCGGCTGGGGGGCATCATGGCTATCAGACGGGGGATGCGGCTTACTCGCCGTGAAAGAGCATAAATACTTGCATGATTGATCATGTTGTTTCTGCCCAAGCCGGTGGTCGGGAAAGGACTCTCGTGCCGAGCGTCCGCGAGACGGCCGGCCGAACCGGGGTGATTCCGTCGGGAAGGGGACATGTGCCGTGAGGCCCCGGTTTTCGCACCCGTGAGGTGTCCGATCCCTGCCGTGACCCGCAGGCTTATGCATCGGCGGGGCCATGCCTTCTCGATGGAGAAGCGGCGATGATCGTCGGGGCCGACGAGGCCGTTCGCTCGACCCGCGCGGGCGTCGAGGCCGTGCTCGCGTTCCTGCCTGTCTTCGAGGACCCGCGGTTCCTGCCCGAGGTGGTCGTGGCCGAGGAGGAGGGATGGACCCTCGAGCAGTACACCGACGAGGTCTACGAGTTCGAGCGGACCCTCTACCGCGCGGGCTTCATCGTCCAGTTCGACTGGTCCCGCTGGGAGCCGGAGGCGTTTCGGTACTACCGCGACCCGTCCCTGCTCGAGACCGCGGACTGCGGCGTGCTCCGGCGGCTGCTGACGTTCCACATCCGGAAGAATGTGGTCTGCGAGGGGCACCTCGCGTGCATGCTCCGCGAGGGAGAGATCCAGGGGATCCTCCGGAGGCTCGCGGCCCTCATCGACGAGACCGACGGCGCGGACACCACTCCGCCGGCGACCCTGCCCTAATCGACACCGCGATGGCGCAATCGCGGACGCTTCGACCGCTGCCCGATTGCCGAGGCTCCGCCCCTGGACGTATCGGCTGAGGACGGTCCTTTCCTTGTCTCAGGGCTCCCGGTGGGCCCCGTCGCAGAAGGGCTTGTTCCCGGACCTGCCGCACCTGCAGACGGTCATCCGGTTCCGGACCTCGTAGACCGTACCGTCCGCGGAGACCACCGGGATGCCGCCGCGGATCCAGAGCGGGCCGGGCCGGCCGTCGGACTCCTCGACGACTCCGATCGACGGCTCGAAGCTCGGCTCGATCGGCTCCCCCGACTCCCTGTCCCATATGACGAGCCGCCCCGAATCGCAGTTCGCGGCCATCTCGAGCGCCGTCCTCCGCGCCTCGGGGTCGGCCGATCGCTCGACGAGGTCCCAGATCCCCTCGCCGCGAACGCAGAACCGGGCATGGGAGCAGAACCCCGGAGCGTCGCTCAGCCGGATGTCGTCCCCCTCGAACCAATCGGCCCGCTCGAGGTACGGGACCCGGCTCGCGGTCTCGGTCCCGTCGAACCCGATCTTCGCATGGGTGCCGTCGCAGAACGGCGGCGTACCGGTGTGTCCGCATCGGCAGAGGGCGTACGTTTCGCTCACGGGGTACGGCTCGCCCTCGTGCCACCCGATGCTCTCGCCCTCCGCATCGCAG
>DUGU01000095.1 GCA_013331215.1 Methanoregulaceae archaeon | reverse complement strand
AGCCGCTTGCCGGTGATCCGGACCTGGACGTCGGCCCCGTAATAGGTCGAGACCGGGACGTCTCTCCGGGCCATGGGCAGGGTGAAGACGACCCGGCTCGACCCCCCGAAGGCCCGCGTCTCCTGCTTGGTGTACCGCACCCCGGCGGCCGCGAGCTCGGCCTCGATCTCGCGCGCTTTCCGCTGGACCGCGCCGTGGATCTTCCGGGTGTAGCGGTTCTGGGACCAGCCCCCCCGCCCGGGCGAGCGGTGGCGGGTGACGGCGATATCGGTCGTGTTCTCGAACGCGATCACCTCGGCCCCGGCGCCGAGCGCGGCCACGCGGGCCGTCGTGCGGGCCTCGTCGTACGGATTGAGCCGGTTGAACCGGATGTTGAACCGGCCCGCGACCTGGGCCAGGCTCTCCGTCCGCTCGCCCCCGGTCACCTGGACCAGGCGCGTCCCTGTCGGCATCGCCTGGAGAAGGGCGTAGAGCTCGTGCTGATCGGCCGCCAGCTCCTGGAGCGAGTCGACCGCGAGCACCTCGGGCCGCACCTCGGCGAGGCGTCGGAGGAGGCGGTGGAGGGTCACTTCAGTCTCCTCGACGATCTCCCCGTCCTCGAGCAGCACGAACGCGTAGCCGGGTCGGCGCGAGCGCGACCGTATGGAGCCGCGGATCACGTCGACTCCGATCACCTTCATCGCAGGACGGACTCCACGACCTCGTCGAGGTCACGGACGACCCGGTACTTCCGGGCGAAGAAGGTGACGATATTGAAGAGGTCGCGGGTGAGGATAGCGAGCGCGTTCGGGTGGTCGGGCGGGACCCACTGCGGCCAGTCGATCAGCACCACCCGGTCTTCATCGATCATCACGTTGTACTCGGAGAGATCGTTGTGGATCGCTCCGTGTTTGTACGCGGCCCGGACGTTCTCGAAGATCCGGTCGATGACCGGTTCGGGGTCGTCGATGCGGCGCCGGTTCAGGGTCGTCCCGCCGATCAGGTCCATCACGACCGCGTGCCGGTCGATCGCGATCGGGGCCGGCACCGAGACGGCCAGGGAGAGGTTCGTCAGGGCCTCGTACTCGCGCTTGGCCGAGAGGTGGGAGGCGTAGAGCCAGGGGCAGTGGGTCCGCTCGGGGAGGTAGTCCCGGTTCAGCCGGACCGACTGGAACGAACGCTGCCCCACGTGGTGGAGCTTGATCGCGACCGGCGCGAGCCCGAGCCCCTCGTAGACGATGGACTCCTTGCCCTCGCCGATCAGGTCGCCGAGGGCGCGCACCGTCCCCTTGGACGAGAGCGTCCGGAGCGCGAGCGAGTCGAGGCCGTTGAAGACCAGGGAGTAGCCCTCGTACGGGACCTTCGCGTACCGGACCAGGTCGCGCTCCATCACGCGGCCGATGCGATAGTTGAGCTCGGACTCCGAGAACCGGGTCGCCGCCTTCAGCTCGTCGAGGGGGACCCACTCGAACCGGCGCATGAGCCGTTCGATCGCGTGGAGCACACGGATATCGTACGGTTGGAGGGACCGGATTACCTCGGCCGAGAGGGGCATCTGCTCCATCATTGGCACGCCGACGTTTAAAAGCAGCGCGGACCCGGCAGTCACTGTCATTAATGGGAGCAGCCATAGAAGCTGGCATGATGGAGCCGGACCGGTGCAGCCGGTGCCGCCGTACGGCCGTGGCGCACCAGCCGTACTCGGGGAGGGCGCTCTGTGCCGAGCACCTGGTCCGCGACGTCGAGAGCCGGGCCAAGCGCACTCTCCGGCAGCAGGCCGGTCTCCGGCATGGGGACCGGGTCGGCGTCCTCGCTCCTGGCGGCCCGTACGGCGAGGCGCTCCTCGTCTTTTTCTCGCGGCAGTTCGCGGCCCGGCGCGACCTCGCCCTCGTCGCCCTCGTCCCCGGCGGCGCTCCGCCCCCGGCCCTGCCGGAGGGGCTCGAGGCCGCCGCCATCGGGGACGAAGACCCGTACGGAGCCGCCCGGCGCCTGGGCTGCAGCCTTCTCGCCCTGCCCGCGACCCTCGAGGAGCGGGCCGCGGACGTCCTCGGGGCCGTCCTCGCGGGCCGGCCGGCCGCGCTCGCCGGGCCGGCGGCCCGGGGCGGGCTGCGGGCGGTCCGCCCGTTCGAGCACATACCCGGGCTCGAGCTCCGGCTCTACCTCGCGGCCCTCACCGGCGCGCCCCCGGCACCCGAGCCGCTGTCGTCCGCCGGGCCGTTCGAGGTGTTCGTCGCGGACGAGCTCGCCCGCCATACGGCCGGCCACCCGTCCGCGCCGTTCGCGCTGGTCCGCCTCGCCGATACGCTCGCCACCCTCGTCTCCGGAGAGCCGGACCGATGCTGAACGAGGTCCTCCGCCGGCTCAGATCGCTCGCCGAACTGATCTCGGTCGAACGGGTCAGGGTCTACCTGCTCGCAGTCGCTGCGATCGTGGGCGTCTACACGATCCTCTTCCACCGGTACTACCCGGTCCTCGAGGGCAGGCCGATCTCCTGGCCCGAGTCCCTGCTCTTCGTGATGCAGACCGTGACCACGGTCGGGTACGGCGAGCTCCTGCCGTTCTCCAACGAGTGGACCTCGCTCTTCTCGGTCCTGATGATGACGACCGGGATCGTGATGTTCTTCATCGCCGTGCCCGTGCTGCTGACGCCGCTCCTCTCGCGAATGCTGCACGGGACGCCGCCCCGGAGGACGGCACGCGCGCTCGAGGACCACGTGGTGATCATCGGCTACGACGACACCGTCCGCTCCATCCTCGAGAGCCTGCGCGTCGGGGACGTCCCGGTGGTCGTCGTCGAGGAGGACGAGGCGAAGGCCATGCAGGCGTACACCCGGTATCGCGGGACCGCGCACGTCGTCTGGGGCGACCCGGGGCTCGCCTCGACCCGGTCCGCGGCCTCGCTCGGCGCGGCGCGGTACGTGGTCGTGGTCGGGAGGGAGCAGTGGGCCGCGAACACGCTCCTCGCCGTCAGGGACCGGACCCCGGCCAAGCTGATCGCGATCGTGGACGACCCGGCTTTCGACCGGTACCTCCGGTACGCGGGGGCCGAGTACGTGCTCTCGCCCAAGCACATGGTCGGCCGGATCCTCGCGCGCCACGGGTTCGTGGCCGCGGACGTGGAGGCGGTGGCGGACGCGACGCCGCCCGACTCGGTCTTTCGCCGGCCCTCCCCGCACGGGCAGGACCTGGTGCTCGTCAAGGCCCCGGTCATCCGTGGCTCGCCCGCGATCGACCGGACCCTGGACGAGATCGGGTTCTATCCGAAGTACGGCGTCGAACCCCTCATCCTCTGGCGGGGCGGCCAGTTCACCGTTCTCCCCGGCGGAGACGCCGTGGTCGACGCGAGCGCGATGCTCTTTCTACTCGGCCGGGCCGGGGAGATCGCGGACGCGATCGAGCACGAGCTCCGGGTGCCGGGCGCGGGGGACCGGCATGCCGTGATCGCCGGGTTCGGCGACGTTGGCTCGGCCGCGTACCGCGAGCTCGACGCCCGGAGGATCGATTGCACCGTGATCGACCCCCGCGACCACGACATTCCCACCGTGGTCGGCCGGGCCGAGGACGAGACCGTCTTGAAGCGTTCGGGGATCGAGACCGCGCAGCTCCTGGTGGCCGCGGTCAACGACGACGCGGTCAACATCTTCACGACCCTGATGGCCCGCAACCTGAACCCCGACCTGAAGATCGTGGCGCGCGCGAACCACGCGGGAGCGGTCGACCGGCTCTACCGGGCCGGGGCCGACTTCGTGGCGCTCCAGCCGACCGTCGGCGGCCAGGTGGTCGCGGGGATCGTGCTCGCGGACCGCGTCCGGATCCTGCTCGACCTCCCGAACGGGCAGCGCGTGGTGCAGCGCCGGTGGATGCGCGGGTACCCGCGCACGGCCGGATGGCTCGAGGGGCGCACGGGCGCCGTCGTGGTCGGGGTGGAGGGGGCGGAGAGCGTCGTGGTCCGGCCCGGGCCCGAGTACACCTTCCGGGAAGGCGACCGGGTCATGCTGATCGGCGGCGTTAAAGAGTTAAGGCGCTGTATCCGATTGATGTGAATGGAACCGATGACTGAGGGCGGGTGCGGCTGCGCGCTGAACCGGATCGAGCAGCTGGTCCGCCACGCCTACTGGGAGGCCGGGGCCGACGGCGTCGTGGTCGGGGTCTCGGGCGGCGTCGACTCGGCCGTGGCCGCAGCCGTCTGCGTGAGGGCGCTCGGGCCGGAGTCGGTCCTCGCCCTCTCGCTGCCGTGCGCCGTCAGCGCTTCGGCCGACCTCGAGGACGCGGCCGAGCTCTGCCGCCGGCTCGGGTGCGAGCACCGGGTGGTCCCGATCGAGCCCGTGGTCGCGGCCTACCGGAGCCTCCCCGATTTTGTCGACTCTCCGTACCTCCTCGGGAACCTGATGGCCCGGACGAGGATGGTGGTGCTCTACTACCACGCGAACCGGGACCATCGGCTCGTCTGCGGCACCTCGAACCGGACCTAGTACCTGCTCGGGTACTTCACCAAGTGGGGCGACGGCGCCGGCGACGTGGAGCCCCTGCTCCACCTGTACAAGCGCGACGTCTACCGGCTCGCCCGCGAGCTCGACCTCCCCGAACGGATCCTGGCAAAACCGCCGTCGGCCGGGCTCTGGTACGGGCAGCAGGACGAGACGGAGCTCGGCCTCTCCTACGATGCGATCGACGACGCCCTCGCGGCGCTCGCGGCGCACGAGTGGTGGGCGGAGACCCCGGTCGAGGAGAAGGTCCTGGCCCGGGTGAAGGCCTCGGGCCACAAGCGGCGCGAGGCTCTCAGCCTCCTCACGGATAATTTCGGCATCGGATAGGGACCACGGACGTAACGGAGATCTGCCTGGAGATGCCTTTCAGATCTCCCGATCGTCCTTGCCGATTCCAACCTGTTCGGGATCCGGCATCCCGATGCGCCGGTAACGACGGTACCATGGTGATACCACACGCAGTACTGTCGGAGG
>DUGU01000142.1 GCA_013331215.1 Methanoregulaceae archaeon | reverse complement strand
AGGATGAAGAGCGGGTCCTCGGCGTCCATCTCCTCGCAGGGGCAGCGCCGGTCGGCCGACCGCATCAGCTCGTCGAAGTCGACCTCCATCTCGCGGTGGATCTCGATCGGCTGCTCGGTCTCCCGCCGGAGCACGACCACGTGCTCGACCGTCGGGGCGTCGATGATCGCCTCCTCGATCAGGTGCTTGAGGGGGATCGTCTTGCCCTTCCGGAACGAGTAGTCGGCCGTGACCACGACCTTCACCCCGGCCCCGACGATTCGTGCGTGAATCGCAGCCGACCCGAACCCGCCGAAGACGACCGTGTGGACGGCGCCGATCCGGGCGCACCCGAGCATCGCGATCACCTGCTCGGGGACCATCGGCATGTAGATGCAGACGCGGTCGCCCTTCTGCACGCCGAGGCTCTTCAGCCCGTTCGCGAACCGGCAGACCGCGCTGTGGAGCTGGCGGTACGTGTAGACACGCTCGTTCTCCTCGCCCTCTCCCTTCCAGATCAGGGCGACCTTGTTCCGTCGCCCGCCCTGGAGGTGCCGGTCCAGGCAGTTGTACGTGATGTTCGCCGTGGCGCCGATAAACCACCGGGCGTCGGGGTGGTTCCATTCGAGCACGTGGTCCCACTCCCGCGACCAGTGCAGCTCGCGGGCGATCCTGTCCCAGAAGCCTTCGGGGTTCGCACGGTATTCGTTGTAGGCCGTCGTGTAGTCGCCGATCCAGGTGTTCCGGGCTACCTCGGGGTCGGGCAGGTACCGGTGCTGCTCCGTTATCAGGTGCTGTTCCTCGGACATCGCTATTCTACATTATCAATCATGATTATTGTAAATAAGAGTTGTCGTCGTCAACGACGGAGTGTTTATCTGAGTGCGTGAAGAAGGTGGTTCGTCCATCGCATGGTCGAGACCCTCGTGACCCCGGGCTCCTACCAGTACGTCTGCACCAGGCTCCAGGTACGGAAGACCCGCCTCTATCCCCCCGAGTACTACGCCCGCCTGCTCCAGATGAGCTTGCCGCAGATGGTCCGGGCCATCGGCGAGGACGAGCGGTACCGGCGCGAGGTCTACAACCGCTACCCGACATCAACGGACCTCGACCAACTCGAGCGTGCCCTGACCGCGAACCTGGCCCACGAGTTCAGGCAGGTGCTCCGCATGACGCCCGGCACGCTTCACGACCTGACGGCCTTCTACCTGCATCGCTGGGATATCGTGAACGTGATGGCGATCCTCCGGGGCAAGAAGCACGGTCTCCCTCGCGCGCAGATCTCCGAGGGCCTGGTACCGGCCGGCGATCTCGACCGGGACCGGCTCGATGCGCTGATCGACGCCACGGACCTCGACGCCGTGGTCGAGGAGCTGAAGGACTGGCCGCTCTACCCCCAGCTCCGGACCTGTACCTGCCGCGACATGCCGCCGGGCGAGTTCGCCCGGATCGAGGACCGGCTCTACCGCCAGTATTACCTGGACCTTCTCGGCGTTGCGCGCCGCGGTATCCGGGGCGGTGAGGTCTTCGCGCGGTACCTCCGCTTCGAGATCGACATCCTGAACATGCGGAACCTCTTCCGGCTCCGGGCCGGGAGCCGGATCGCCGACATCGAGAGCTCGATTGTTCCCGGCGGCAACATCCCGGTCGAGGAGTTCGCCCGGATCGCCGGGATCGAGACCCGGGAGGCCTTTGTGGACGAGTTCGAGAAGACGAACATCATCCCGGTCGCGACTCGTGCCATGCGGGCCCTGCGGAGCGATACATCGGTCGGCCCCGAGCAGGTGGCCGACCTGCTCTGGTCGCGATGGGAGCAGCACCGCACGACCGTGCACGTGGTCGAGGTCGCGGTCACCAAGGTCCGGCTCGAGGAGATGGACAGGCTCGCGACCCGCCACCCGTTCACGGTCCTGCCGATTGTATCATATCTCGAACACAAGCGGATCGAGGTCGGGAACCTCAGGGCGGCCGTGCGCGGGCGGCAGTTCGGGGTCCCGAACGAGCGGATCCGGCGGTACCTGGTGGTCTGATGGTCTCGGCCGAACGCGTATCGCCGACACGGGGCGAGCTGCTCGCGATCAAACGGCGGATCATCCTCTCGGAGAAGGCGTACACGGTCCTGAAGCGGAAGCTCGACGGGCTCATGTTCGAGCTGATGGGCCGCCTCGGGTCCGCGCGGACCGCCGAGTCCGCGCTCTACGAGGACTACGTCCTGGCCAACCAGGAGCTCGCGGTCGCCACGATGATGGTCGGGGAGCTCGGCGTCGCCATCGCGGCCGAGTCGATCGAGGCCGCGCCGGTCCTTGAGCGGCGCGAGGAGAACATCTTCGGCGTCCGGCTTCCGGCCTTCCGCGTGGAGCGGGTCGCCAGAAGCCTCGACGAACGGGGATACAGCCTGCTCGGGACCACGTCCGTGATCGACGACGTGGTCGAGGCTCACGAGGATCTCGTACTCTCGATCGTCGCGGCCGCCGAGGCCGAGGCGGCTCTCCGCCTGCTCACGGACGAGATCGTCCGGACGCGGCGGCGCGTGCGGGTGCTCGAGCACCGCGTGCTTCCCAACCTTCGCGAGACCCGCGATACGATCGAACTCCGGCGGGAGGAGATCGACATCGAGGAGCACGCCCGCCTCTTCCTGAACAAGAAGATCAGGGCGCGCCGGGCGGAGGAGAGATCCCGCATGGGGGAGCCCATGGGGACCGTGGGTTCGCCATCCGCCGGCCGTCGGGGGCCCTGACGGCGCCGGCGATCGCGGCCGTGACCACGGCCTTGCCGTCCCGGACGGCCGTGCGGAGGTCCGCGCCCTGCGCGAGCCGGGCCGCGATCGCGGCCGAGAGGCAGCAGCCCGAACCGTGGACCTCGTACGGATAGCGCGGCCCCCCGAGTGGGAGCGCGCCGTCGTCATCGACGAGCAGGTCGACCGCCTCGGGCCCCGTGCCGTGCCCGCCTTTGACCAGCACGGCCCGGGCGCCGAGCCCTCGCAGCAGTCCGGCCGCGTCCCGCATCTCGTCGATGGTCCGGACGGGAATGCCCGTGAGAACCTCGGCCTCGCCGAGGTTCGGCGTCACGAGGGCTGCGCGGGGCAGGAGCCGTCCGATCAGCACACCGACGGCGTCGGCGTCCAGCAGACGGCCGCCGCTCGTCGCGGCCATGACCGGATCGACCACGAGCGGAAGGTCATCGGGGAGGGCGTTCGCGACGGCGTTGCAGATCGCGGCGGTCGAGAGCATGCCCGTCTTTGCCGCACCGACCGGGAAGGCCTCGATCAGGGCCTCGATCTGAGCGGTGACCAGGGCGGGATCGACCGGCGCCGTGGCCCGGACGGCGGCCGGCGTCTGCGCGGTCAGAGCCGTGATCGCCGAGAGCCCCCAGGCGCCGAGCGCGGCGAAGGTCCGGAGGTCGACCTGGATGCCGGCCCCGCCCGACGGGTCGGAGCCCGCGCAGGTGAGCACGTACGCGACGGTCATCGGGATCGAATCGGCGCCGGACCGGATGAAGCTTGGGGACCTTGACACAGTAACCTTGAAATAATCGATCGTGAAAGAGAGGGCGATGGACCTGTCCGTCGGGTACGTGCTGATCCTCGGGTTCGCGCCGGCCCTTTTCTGGCTCTGGTACTTCTATATCAAGGACCGGTACGCACCGGAGCCGCGGGCCTGGATCCTCCGGATCTTCCTGCTCGGCATGGTCTCGACCATCCCGATCGCGCTCATCGAGACGCTGATCGGGGCCCTCTATCCCTCGGACTTCTTCCTCGCCGTGGTCGTGGCCCCCATCGTCGAGGAGTGCGGCAAGTTCCTCGTGGTCTATTTGTTCGTCTTCCGACGTCCGGTCTTCGACGAGCCGATCGACGGGATCGTGTACGCCGTCACCGCGGCCCTCGGGTTCGCGGCGCTCGAGAACATCGTCTATCTCTTCGCCGCCTACTCCGAGACCCTGACCCTGCCGCTCGAGCTCTCGGTGCTGCGGGCGGTCCTCTCCGTCCCGGGCCACGCTTTGATGTCGTCCATGTGGGGCTACGCGCTCGGACAGAGCCTGGTGACGCCGCACCCGCGCGTGACACGGCTCATATTCCAGGGCCTTCTCCTCGCGATCTTCCTGCACTCCGCGTTCAACTTCCTGATCGGGGCCGGCGCGGTCGGGGCGACCGTACTCATCCTGGTGCTCGTGCCGACCATGTGGCTGCTCGTGACCCGGCACATCGCCACGACGCTGCGCGAGAGCGCGCCGCCGGGATAAAAAAAGTAG
>DUGU01000178.1 GCA_013331215.1 Methanoregulaceae archaeon | reverse complement strand
GGGAAGAGGTGGTCATCGAGGCCCTTAACGAAGGCGCCGACTTTTACCTCCAGAAGGGCGGGAACCCGGTGGCGCAGTTTGCCGAGCTCTCGAACACGATCCGGTACGCCGTCTCCCGGAGGCGGGCCGAAGAGTCCCTCCGGACGAGCGAGGAGAACTACCTGCACCTGATCGAACACCTGGACGAGGCGATCGTCGTGGCACAGGAGGGGAAGCTACGGCGGGTCAATCGTCGAGCGATCGAAGTCACAGGCTGTTCGGAACAGGAACTTCTGTCCGTGCCGTTTCTCAAGCACATCCACCCCGACGACCACGCCATGGTCGTGGATATGCACCGGATGCGGATCAGTGGAGGGGAGTCTCTCTCCCGCTACGCCATCCGGCTGATTCTGAAGGACGGGAGCACCCGATGGGTCGAGATCAACGGCGTCGCGATAGACTGGGAGGGACGCCCGGCCACGCTGAACTTCCTGACCGATATCACGGAGCGCAGGCGGACCAAGGACGCGCTCCGCGAGAACGAGACCCGTTTCAGGGAGCTCTTCACGAGGACCCGCAGCGGAGTCGTGATATATCGGGCGGTTGACGAAGGGACCGATTTTGTCATCGCGGATATCAACCCGGCGGCCGAGATCATCGAATCCGTGACAAGAGAGGACGTCGTCGGCAGACGTGTGTCGGAGGTCTTTCCGGGAGTGGGGGATTTCCAGCTTCCCGATGTCCTCGAACGGGTCTGGCGGACCGGGCAGCCGGAACACCATCCCGTATCGATGTACAAAGACGGACGTATCGGGGGGTGGCGAGAAACCATCGTATACAGCCTCCCTTCGGGCGAGATCGTTGCAGTATACGATGATGTGACGGAACGGAAGAAACCCGATGAGGTACTCGAAAAGAGCGAGGAGAAGTACCGGACCCATATTGACAATTCGCCCGGAGGGATCTTTGTTCTGGATGCGGCCGGCACCTTCCTGGATGTAAACCTGTTTGCATGCTCCATGCTCGGCTATTCGCGCGAGGAACTCCTCTCCCGCTCTATCCGGGACCTCGTTCCGGCGGGGACGACGGCCGGCGCTCCCGATTTTGGGAAGGTGCGGGAGACGGGGTCGCTGATGACGGAGGCGGTGCTCGTTACCAAGAACGGCCATCCGCTGTCCGTGATCCTGAACGCCGTACTGCTACCGGACGAACGACACCTGGTATACTGTACGGACATCACCGAGCGAAAACGGGTCGAGGAAGCGCTCCGGGAGGGCGAAGCGCAACTACACGCCATCCTGCAGGGATCTCTCATCCCGCAATTCGTTATCGACAGGGATCATCGCGTGATCTCGTGGAACCGGGCGCTTGCGGAGTTCACGGGCATCGACGCCCGGGACGTCATGGGGACGAACGAGCACTGGCGGGCGTTCTATCGCCACGAGCGTCCGTGCCTGGCCGATTTTCTGCTGGATGAGGCGATCGGAGAGAATCCCGTGGCGTACGAGGGGATGTATACGCGATCGGACGTCGTGGAAGGGGGATACGAAGCGACAATCTTCCTCCCCCACCTCGGTGAAAAAGGCAAGTGGCTCAGTTATTCTGCCGCCCCGCTCCGGGATGCGAACGGCACGGTGATCGGCGCCCTCGAGACCCTTCAGGATATCACCGGGATGAAAGATGCCGAGCAGTCCCTGCGCGAGAGCGANNTCGAGGATCAGACCGAGTTCATCTGCCGGTTCAAGCCGGACGGCACGCACGTTTTCGTCAATAAAGCCTATGCCGATTATTTCGGGTCGACACGGGCCGCATTGATCGGACAGGTCCTCCGGCCGAATATCTATCCCGACGACCGCGAGCATGTCCGGCAACATTTCGCCTCCCTCACCCCTGCACGCCCGGTCGATTTTATCGAGCAGCGGATCATCATGCCCGGTGGCGAAGTGCGGTGGCAGCGGTGGAGCGACCGGGCGATCTTCGACCGCGCGGGATCGGTAATGGAGTACCAGTCCGTCGGGCGCGACGTGACGCAGCAGAAGATGGCCGGAACGGCGCTTGCCGACAGCGAATCATTCAACCGGGGCCTCGTGGAAAATCTGCCCGATTACATTCTCGTGTGTACGCCCGGCGGAACGATCCTCTACGTGAACCCATCCCTGGCAAGGGCTTTCGACTATCGTGTGGACGATCTCGTCGGCACCCCCCTGCTCTCGTATATCGGACAGGAGCACCGCGACAGAGCGGCCTCCAGCATGGCGGCCCGCCAGGAAGGGAGAGAGATCCCCCCCTACGAGACGGACATCCTCGCGCAGGACGGGACTCGACGGTCGGTGATCGTGAGAGGCGCTCCCATTTATTACCACAATAGTCCCGCAGTCCTCCTGGTCCTCAGCGACATCACCGAACGGAAACGGGAGGAAGAGACCCGGCAACAGCTGACCGAGTTCCAGAAGAGCGTCATCACCAATGCACGTGTCTGGTTGAGCGTCCTCGATCTGAAAGGAAGGATCCTCCTGTGGAATCGAGCCGCGGAGGAGATCAGTGGCTATGGTCCCGACGAGGTTTTCGGGAAGAACGAGGTCTGGAAGAAGATCTACCCGGGAAAAGAGTACCGGAAGCAGGTCACCGATACCATTGACCGGATCATCCGTGACGGGAAGAATCTCGAAAACTTCGAGACGTCGATCCTGTCGAAACCGGGAGATAAAAAA
>DUGU01000107.1:3712-7811 GCA_013331215.1 Methanoregulaceae archaeon | reverse complement strand
CACCGAGTAACCGATTATGGCCAGATTGTTCGCATCTGGATATTCTGTACCTTCAAAGGAATGGGGCTGAATCCAGAATCCAACCAAAATTCGGGCCATGTGGTCCGCGGCTGTATCCAAAGGGTATCCATTCGGTATCCAACAGCGGTCCGATCGTTCTCCTTCACGATTCAGCGGGCGGAACCCGTTGGGGTCCTCCACCGGGAGCAGGTCGTCTCCGAGTCCTCCATCGTCCGCCGACATGTCGTGGTCCCTCACCATTCTCGGGTATCCCGGTCGGCAGCATCGCGTGACCTCCCCGGCAAGGCCTTGACCTCCTCGACCGCCCTGTCGAAGTCCGAGGTGGGCGTGGCCGCCTCACGGATCCTTCGCACCTCCTCGTACTTCTCGAACTCGGCCTCGGAATGCTGCTTCGCCAGCTCGGCGGAGACGTGGCCCGCAGACGAGAGGATTTTGCGGTCGTTCAGCCAGAGAAAACCGTCCAATTTCGTGATCCAGTCCACCATCTTCATCGGCTTCCGCTGTCGCGCCTGGAGCTCGGCAAAATCCAGGTACTGGTTGACGATCAGGTTCAGGGTCGAGATCTCCTCGTGCGTGAGGTAGTTCTTCGCGATGGAGACGTCGTTCCGCTGGACCCTCCCCGACGGCCCGTGGCGCCAGGTAGTCAATCCCATGTGGGGCTGGGATCCATCTGCCCGGTCCATGATCAGTTCCGCGGCCGTATGACCGTGAATCGCCCAGTGCATCTTGTTCTGCACGGTGGCGAAGAACTCCTGCGTGATGCTGTGTCGGGGGTCGTAATCGATACTGGTAGCGTAGATGTCCGTGATCTTCTGGTAGAACCGGCGCTCCGACGCGCGGATATCCCGGATCCGCTCGAGGAGTTCGTCGAAATAGTCCTCTCCGATCCCTCCCCCCTCGCGGAGGCGCCGATCGTCGAGGACGAACCCCTTGATCATGTACTCCTTGAGCCGGGCGGTTGCCCACTGGCGGAACTGCGTGCCCCGATGCGACCTCACGCGATACCCGACCGCGATGATCATGTCGAGGTTATAGAAATCGACGAGCCGCTCCACCCGGCGATCTCCCTCGAGTTGAACTATCCGGAATTTCCGGATAGTTGCCGCGGGATCGAGCTCACGGTCCTCGAATATGTTCTTGATGTGCTCGTTGATGGTCTGGATAGCCTTCTGATAAAGATCACAGATATGCCGCTGGGTGAGCCAGACCGTCCCCTCGAATAGCCGGACCTGCTCCTGAGTGGCCCCTTCCTCGGTCTGGTAGAGAATGAATTCCGATGGCTCTGCTGACGCTTCCGGGAGACTGATGATTCGCTCTTCATCGTCGCTCATGTCACACCTCGTATCCCAGCGCCTTCAGGTAGCCGTCGAGCCTCGCCCGCACCTCGTCCCGCTTCGCCTCGAGCTCCCCGAGCTCGCGGATCGCGGCCTGCACGTCGATCGCCTCCTCCTCCGGGGCCGTGTCTACGTACCGCGAGATGTTCAGGTTCCAGTCGTTGCCGGCGACCTCGTCCATCGCAACGACTCGGGCGTACTTCTCCACGCCCGCGAACGAGTCGAAGGTCGCCACGATCTTCGCGATGTCCTCGTCACGGAGCCGGTTCTGCTTCTTGCCCGGCTCGAACTCCCGCGAGGCGTCGACGAAGAGGACCTTCTCCTTCCGCTCGACCGGCTTGTCCCTGTTCAGGACCAGCACGGCCGCCGGGATCCCCGTCCCGAAGAAGAGTGCCGGCGGCAGGCCGACCACGGCCTCGACCAGGTCCTCCTCGAGCAGCCGCTGCCGGATCGCGCCCTCGGCCCCGCCGCGGAAGAGCACCCCGTGCGGCACCACCACGCCGACCATCCCGTGCTCATTGACCGTCGCGACCATGTGGAGGATGAACGCGAAGTCGCCCTTGGTCCTCGGCGGGATCCCGAACGCGAACCGTCCGTGCGGGTCGGTCTTCGCCGTCTCGTGCCCCCACTCCGCGAGCGAGAACGGCGGTTTCGCCACCACCCGGTCGAAGCGCATCAGCCGGCCCGCGTCGAGCAGCTGCGGCTCGCGGATCGTATCGCCCTTCCGGATGTCCGCGTCGGGCAGGCCGTGGAGGAGCATGTTCATCTTCGCGATCGCCCAGGTGCCGACGTTCTTCTCCTGCCCGTAGAGCGAGAGGTTCTTCGGGTTGCCGCCGTGGTGGGCGACGTATCGGGCCGACTCGAGCAGGAATCCCCCGGACCCGACCGTCGGGTCCGCGATTCGCATCCCCTCGGCCGGCTTGAGCAGCGCCACGATCAGCTCGCGGACCCGCGGCGGCGTGAAGAACTCACCGCCTTTCTTCCCGGCATCGTCGGCGAACTGCTCGATGAGGTACTCGTAGACGCTCCCGATCAGGTCCGGCTCGGCCAGGTCCGAGTTCCGCATCGAGACCGCCGAGAAGTTCTGCACGAGCTTCGCGAGCGTGGTGTCTCGCTGCTTCGGCTCCCCGAGCATGGCGTCGTTGAAGTTGATCGAGGCGAGGACCCCCTCGAGGGTCGAATTCACCTCCTCGAGCCGGGCTGATGCAGCGTCGAGCGCCACCCCGATCTCCTTGGTCGCCTTCCGGATCTTCTCCCACCGCGCCTCCTCGGGCACGAAGAACTGGTGCTCGTCGCGGTCGTTCCACGCGAGATCGTGGTTGCCGGTTAATGTCTCGATCCGCTCGGCCTCCTCCTCGAAGACGTCCGAGATCCGCTTCAGAAAGAGGAGCCCGAGGATGTAGTTCTTGTAATCGGCCGAGTCGATCGAGCCGCGAAGGATGTTCGCGGCATTCCAGGTGATGGTCTTCAGAGTCTCGAAAGTGGTCTTGGTCATTCTCGGTTCACATCCTCCACGAGCGAATCCGTTATCTTTTCCAGCAGCGCGGCCTCCCGCTTGAGAACCTCCTGATAACTGCCGATGACTTGGAGGAGATTCACTAAATGCTGTTGCTTTTCCATCGAGGGGACCGGAATGGTGACTGCAAGGAGGGCTGCCGTATTGATCGACTGCATGACCGCTCCGGATGCCCATCGCTGGATGTCTGCTTGACCCCGCGACGAGTTGAGGTACCAGGCGGCGAACTCGGGCAGGACCTGGGTTCGGTCGAAGGAGAGGGCGATCAAACTGTTCGAGGCGACCAGGTCCTCTGCCACCTCGTGCACCACTGTCGCCCTGAATCTTGAACCGGCGACGGTAACGAGCACGTCTCCTGAAGTGAGACGGGCGCGGTCGAGGGCTGCAGTCCGCCTGACCTGCTCCTTGTCGACCGTATCGATCAAGAGCATCCCGTCGGAGGCGATGTCCTTCGCCTTGACGAGGCGGATGGATTCGGTCCCGTTCCTTAGGTACGGGGTGGAGAGGCCCCGCCGCGTCGAGGTGACGAGGTCTTTCATCGGGATGAATGATCCGGGTGCGGCTTGCGTCATGTTATTGTGCTGACTAGAGTGATAATTCAGATCTCATTTTGAATTCGTCGATATTTATTAGTTTGCCGAATCGCGAAGATCCTGGGCCCGCCGTCAGCGACGAAAGGTATCCGCGAGGACATGCGCGGTCGGGGTGGCGACGCAGCGTGGCTCCGGCAGATCTGATTGCAGGCGCTATCGCCCTTGCTGACCGTGAGGGTTGGTCCACGGCCGGCCCGAGGCCGCGCTCGCTGATAAGCTGTCTGCGGAAGAAACGGGACGGGCATTCAGAAGGCCAATCAGCGAGCGGCGTCTCCCGCGCCGCGAAGGGCACCAGCTCCCGATCAGCTCCGCTCAAGACCCTGACGGAGCGGGAGCGAGCCGGAGGAATGCCGCGGCCGGTGGGCGGCCCGTTCTGCCATTGCCGGTTCCTTTTCCCGTTAATGGGGAAAATATAGAAACGGCGCAATGCGCCAGGGAGGAAGAACAAGCATGGCAAATTTCGTATCCAGGTCCGTGGTCAAGTCGGCGGTGCGGACGCTGACGAACCCGATCGCGGATCTCGCGGCGTTCACCGAGGTCGTGGACGATATCCTGACGAACAACCCCTTCGGCTGCACGTCGTACGAGTCGAGCGGGGAGACGCACCAGGGCGTCGAGAAGACGAAGGAGGCGTA
>DUGU01000107.1:3547-3688 GCA_013331215.1 Methanoregulaceae archaeon | reverse complement strand
ACGGTTGCCGCGTTCAACGGCGTGGTGACGGCGGTGCCGGCGGCGACGGCGATCAACACCGCAATCGGTGCGACGGGCGTCCACGTCTCCGACGACGACTCGTACTCGGCGACGATCCGGTGCCACGACGCGAACGGCGAG
>DUGU01000107.1:0-3525 GCA_013331215.1 Methanoregulaceae archaeon | reverse complement strand
GCGATCCTCGCGACCGTCGAGAACTGGGCGGACGCGGTGCCGACGCTGGCCTGAGCCGCCCGTCGCCTCATCGGGATTCGACCAACGCCGGCGGGATCGGAGCGGCCCGTCGGTGCTTCAGGGTCGCTGGGTGCCGGGGGCCGTATTGGCCCCCGATTTTCAGGGATGTAAACCGACATCTGCAGCCCCGGGCCGGGCATCCCGCGTCTCCGGTACACCGTCTTTGGCGACGGACCCTCGATACCTCCGCCGCGGGCCGGGCTCCGCCCTTCTGCACTGCCGTCTTCTCCGCGATTTACACCGCCGGCAAAGTGAAGAAGAAGGTCGAGCCCTCGCCCGGCGTCGACTCGAGCCAGCACCGGCCCCCGTGCCTCTCGACGATTCGCTTGACGACCGCGAGGCCGATCCCGGTCCCCTCGTACTCCTTCTGCGTGTGGAGACGCTGGAAGACCTCGAAGATCCGGTCGTGGTACTCGGGCTCGATCCCGATCCCGTTGTCCGCGACCTCAAAACGCCAGAACCCGTTGCCGAGGTCGGCTCCGATCCGGATGTCGGGCGCCCGATCGGGGGAGCGGTACTTGATCGCGTTCCCGATCAGGTTCGCGAAGACCTGGTGGAGCTGGTTCGGGTCGCCGGGAACGACCGGGAGAGGTTCGGCGGTCACCACAGCCCCGGTCTCCTCGATGGAGGCCGAGAGCGACCTTGTCACATCTGCGACCACCTGGCCCGTGTCGGTCGGCTCGAGCGGCCGTCCCGTGGTCATCACCCGCGAGAAGACGAGCAGGTCCACGATCAGGGCCTGCATCCGCTGGCCGCCGTCGATAATGAACGCGAGGAACTCGCTGACGTCCGGGTCCTCCTGCCCGGCAAGGCGCCGCTCGAGGAGCTGCGAAAACGAGACGATCGATCGGAGCGGCTCCTGGAGGTCGTGGCTCGCCACGTACGCGAACCGCTGGAGGTCTTTGTTGCTCTCGCGGAGTGCCTCGGCGTAGACCCGGAGCTGCTCATCGGCCTTCACCCTCTCGGTGACGTCCTCGACCATGCTCAGCAGGTGCAGCGGCGAACCCGCCTGGTCTCGCACGACCCCGATCGTGATATGAACGCCAACCGTCGTGCCGTCCCTGCGGATGTACCGCTTGTCCCGGACGTACTCCTCGAGCTCGCCGCGCATGAGCCGGGCCGAGAGCTCGTGCCCGGCCTCGACATCGTCGGGGTGCGTGATGTCGTAGGGGCCCATTGCGAGCAGTACATCGCGGGCATAGCCCGTGATCCGGCAAAGGGCGTCGTTCACCCGGAGGAACCGGTCGTCGAGCGAGACCACGGCCATCCCGATCGGCGCCTGCTGGAAGATGCGGTTCAGCCGGTCCTCGCTCTCCGCCCTGGCGCGCATTGCGACCATGCGCTCCGAGTTCTCGTACCGGAGGCTCTCGTTCGCACGGGTGAGTTCGTCCGTCCGCTCGCGCACGAGCTCCTCCAGTTCGTCCCGGTACCGCCGGAGCTCCTCGACCATGAGCTGCTGCTCGGTGATGTCCTCGAAGAGATAGAGGCGGCTGTAGAACCGGTCTTCGTTGTCCCGGAGCTGGGCCGAGAAGCGGCGGATGGTCCGCCCGTCGGCCAGGGCCAGCTCGTCTTCGACCTCGGCGCGGTTCTCCGCGTCCCGCAGAGGCACGCCGGAGGCGGCGACCGCTTCGGGGTCTTTCACGAGGGTGAGTACCCGTGCGGCGAGTTCGCGGTTCCGCAGCTCGCCCCGGCGGAGGCCTCCGCGGAGGTCCAGGAGCCCCCAGATCTCGAGAAAGCGGTCGTTGAAATAGAGTACCCGGTCCGTCCGGGTGTCGATCACATAATACCCGAACGGCGAGGCATCGGCCATCCGGGCGAGCAGGGCCTCGCTCCGACGCAGGGCCATCTCGGCCAGCTTCTGGTCCGTGATGTCGGTCAGGACGCCCCGCAGCTCGACCACGCGCCCGTCAACCCGGACCGGCCGGATGAACGTCCGGAACCATCGCGTTCCCCCCGAGCCGATCCGCATCCGGAACTCGGTCGGCCCTTTCCGGCCCGCGATGGCGTCCTCGAGTCGCGAACGGGCGAGCTCGAGGTCGTCCGGATGCACGAACTCGAGGTACGACCTGTCCACTACCTCATCAGGAGCATACCCCGAGACGCGAGCGACCACTGGACTGATGTAGGTGATCCGGCCGGAGGGCTCGATTGCGTAGATGATTTCGTTGATGCTCTCGACGAGGTCCCGGTACTTCCTCTCGCTCTGCCGGAGCTGTTGCTCGGTCCGCTTCCGCCCGGTGATATCGCGGATCGACTCGATCGCGCCGGCCACCTCGCCGTCCGGCGTGCGGAGCAGAGAAGCCTTGCCCCAGAGGTAGACCCCGGCGCCGTTGTTCCAGGTGGGCACGAACGTCTCGGCCACGAGGGTGCTCGCACCCGCCTCGACATCCGTATAGGCCTCGAGTCCCTCGCGCTTCCCGGAGATGACCAGGTCGATCAGGAGAGGTCGGGCGCATCCGTAGAACGCAACGGCGTAGGCGTCGTTACGGCGCCCGAGCATCTCCTCCTTCGGCACCCCACTCAGCGCCTCGATCGCGCGGTTCCAGGCGATCACCGTACCTGCACGGTCTATCACGAACGTCGGGTCGGGCAGAAATTCGATGATATCCATCAGCCGACGGTTCACGGTCTGGAGCGCCTCGTGGTGGCGGACGAGCCCGCTCACGTCCTCGTAGACCTCGAGTCGGCTGCCTTCTTCGAGAGCAACGCAGCGCAGAAGGACGGACCGATCGAGCCCGTCCCGACAACGGACGCGAAAGAGGCGCGGTCGCACCGTGCTTCCGCCGTCTTTGTCCCCGCACCACGCTGCGAGGGCCCTCTCCCGTTCCTCCGCATCGGGAAAGGCACGCTCGAACCAGTCCCGTTCCGTCTGGAGGTCGTCGAGCGTGTATCCGAAGGTTTCGACGAATGCCGGGCTGAAATAGCGGTACCTGCCGGCGGCGTCGACCAGTGCCCACGGACAGGGCGCGTGCTGCGCCAGCAGGTCGAACGGGACCGGAGCGTTCGCCGACCCTGTCGCCGTGCCGCCCGTGCCAGAAGAGAACCCAGAATCCTTCATTTCTGCTGCCCGGCAGACCTCCGCCCGTATCTCATGGGGGGGATCGCCGTGACCGATCGCGGACAGGGCGGGGGGACGGACGTCGCTAATGAAGACTCGCCGGGAGGGGTCATCAAGGTTGTGCATTCGAATCTGTGGTATGTCACAAGGAAACGGGAGACCCTTCGGGACTGAACGGACCCGGATCCTGCCGCAGCCCGGAAAACTCTTCACGCTCCGCGGCCCATGCTTGGTCGGCACCGGTTCCACGGGGGCCGGCGCTGTCGGAATCCGTATGAGCGAGAGTGGCACCCCCGGGCCGGACTGCGCCGCGATCTGGAGCGAGCGGATGCGCCGGCACCTGGCCACGCCGCACCTCCTGCCCCTTCGGCCGGGGACCGCCCTCGAGGATATCGCGCACAATGCCC
>DUGU01000262.1 GCA_013331215.1 Methanoregulaceae archaeon | reverse complement strand
CCGTCGGCGTTCATCACGTAGATCTCCATGGAGTTGCCCGCAGGGCTGTCGACGGGCTCGTGCACATACGCGACCCTGGAGCCGTCGGGAGACCACGAAGGCCAGCTATCGAATTGTTCGTTGACGGTCAGGCGGGTCGGGCCGGTCCCGTCGGCATTCATCACATAGATGTCCTCGTTAAGGCCCGGAATCGCCATGTACGCAATTCTTCCCTGATCCGCAGCGACCGCCGGCGGCACACCGAGCGAACCGATCAGAACGACTGCACAGACCGCATACAACAGATGACTCTTCATTATCGCTTCCCCCGACCGCGGTGTCTACACCGGCCCCGGACGCACGGTCACCGCCCGGGGAGCAGGAACCGGCGGAGACAGGAACGCCGCTGCCGCCCCGTATCATAACCCGCTCTCGACACGAGGATGACCGGAGCGTCGCGGGGCGGCGCGCATTGGGCGGATCCTCGGGATGGGACGGGTACGGGCTACAGGGCATCTTCAACGATAAACATTTCTTTATAATGGCATTGAATTATTTTGCAGTTGCCATCATTTTCGAGTGCATTCCGATCTGTACTGTCATGAGACCGATAGCCGCTCTCGCCGTCGCCGGGTGTCGCCTCCTGCCCACGTACCGCAACCGCTGTCTTGAGGACGGGGTCCGCGATGGAAATTCAGAGCCTTCGATCGGCGCAGCCTGCGAGGCATCTGGCGGGTGCGAACAGATGATGACCCCGATCGGGGCCGGCACCTGAGCAGCCCTGGTCCGCAACGGTGGATCGCTCATGTCCGAGTTCCACGAACGTGATCGGGCCGAGCAAGCCCACGAAGTGGGCGCCCAATCGAATGATGCGGCATAGGCGATGGTCGGCTGCCGGCCTTATCGATCCACCACGACGAAAAAAGACGAGGACGACGACCCGGCTCTCAGAGGTGGTCGAAGAGCCAGACGACGTCGGCGAAGTCGACCCGGCCGTTCGCGTTGTAATCGAACGCGACCACCGGCTCGTTCGCCGCGATCCAGTTCAACTGATCGAAGTAGAGCACCACGTCCGCGAAGTCCTGCCGGTCGTTGCCGTTGGTATCATCGAACCTGCCGTCGCTGTCCGTGTCCGTCGGGAGGCCGACCGCACCGGGGGCCCGCACCACCTGCGGCATCGGTCCGATGCCGGCGCCGCTCCCCCAGGCAGGCATCTCACCTCCGGTCGAGGTGATGCGGGTCTGTCCGGTCCCGTCCGCATTCATCGCGTAGATCTCCGTTACGGGAGGCCGGAAGGACGTGAATGCAATGCGGGAGCCGTCCGGCGACCATGTGGAGTCGTCATCGGCATACGTGTTATTCGTCAGGCGGGCCTGGCCCGTTCCGTCCGCATTCATTACGTAGACCTCGTCGTTGCCGTCCCGAAAAGATGTGAACGCGATCCGGGAGCCGTCGGGCGACCAGGCGGGCTGGCTGTCATACAGATCGTTGAACGTCAACCGGGTCTGTCCGGTTCCGTCCGCGTTCATCACGTAGATCTCCATGCCGTCCATCCCGGGGGTGCTCCAGTACGAATGACCGAACGCGATCCGGGACCCACCGGGTGACCACGCGGGCCTTTCACTATGACAGGTGTCGAAGGTCAGCTGGGTCCGACCGGTTCCGTCTGCGTTCATCACGTAGATCTGCTCGATGCCCGTCATGGATTTGAAGACGATCCTCCCTGGATCCGCCGCGGCCGCCGGCAGACCCCCGGCCAGGCCGATCAGGACGAGCACGCAGGCCATATGCCGCAGGTAATAGTTCCTCACCGTTCCCTTCCCGGCCGCAGTGCATGTGCCGGTTCCGGGCCCGTGGCCACTGCCCGGAACGCGAGGCGGGCACGGGGCGAGTATGCCCCGGTCGAGCCTTCCGCTCTTCCCCGGGACGCGACGGGGGTGCTCGAGCACGGCTCGCGGCGGGCATCCACGGAAGAGGGCGGGTATGCCCTACTGGGACTTTTAATGGATAAACATTTCGCGATGGAGGCAATCAGGCCGGGTCCAATTTCCCGTCCTTCTCCGAAAAGGGCTGAAATGGAAGGCGTTGCAGGCACGGGCGCCCGGCCCGATCCGACGGGGCCCTTCGGCCGCATGCGAACTCCACCTATCGAACAGAAAAGGGTCTCAGGGCCCTGCAATGGTGATCGCGCCGATAGAGATCCCCGTGACGGGGTCCGCCGCATCGCCTGCACAGCCCAGGGCGTCGTAGACCGTCCTGCCCGCGGCCTGATCCCGGCTCCCGGGCCGGTCCGGGCCGACTCCGACGCGTTGCTGCCCGTCGATCGCGGAGAGCGGGGACCCCGGGTGCCCTTTCTATTGATCATGCCCTCCCCCTGATGGTCACCTTCGGCCTGGCGACGACCAGCGATTCGTACGGGATCGACGGGCAGATCAGTTACCAGGGCCGATCTGGAGTCACGTTTCCTCTGCCGGATAGCCGTCGAGGATCCCTTCTTGTTCAAGCCGAGCGAATACCGCGAGGTGAACCCGAACGCGGCCGGCCCCGTCGGGGCAGGGTCCGCGAAGTGCGCCCGGTCGGCAATGCAGACCGGTCGCCGTCGATCACGAACTCGCCGTTCTGATCGTGGGCGACGGCGAAGGGGGCGGGGTCGCAGTTCCGCTCTCTTCGCCGCCTCGGTCACGGTCGCCCGGCAGACAACGGCCGATGAGTGGGCGAGCGCCCCCGTCCCCGGGCCCCCGGCGAGGTCGCCCCGTTCCCGTTGTCCACGACGTTCTGCCAGGCGGGCATCGCGCTGGTCAGCGAACCGCTCGACGTCGCGAGACGGATCTCCCCCGTTCCGTCCGCGTTCATCGCGTAGATCTCCGTGAAGGGGGGCCGACATGAGGTGAACGCAATCCGGGAGCCATCGGGGGACCACGCTGGAGTACTATCGTCATAGGCGTTCGTCGTGAGGCGTACCTGGCGCTTGCCGTCAGCCTTCATCACGTAGATCTCGCTATTGCCGTCCCGTGCGGACGCGAAGGCGATCCGGGCTCCATCCGGCGACCACGCGGGATCGCAATCGGCCCCGGCGTTGCGGGTCAATCGGGTCTGTCGGCTGCCGTCGGCGTTCATCACGTAGATCTCACTATTGCCGTCCCGGGCAGACGCGAACGCGATCCGGGATCCATCCGGCGACCACGCGGGAGAGAGATCCTCCGCGGCGCCGAAGGTCAGGCGGGTCTGCCGGCTGCCGTCGGCGTTCATCACGTAGATCTCAGTATTGCCGTCCCTCGCGGACGCGAACGCGATCCGGGAGCCATCCGGCGACCAGGAGGGCCGGCTGTCGTACACGTCGTTGACGGTAAGACGGGTCTTCACGGTGCCGTCTGCATTCATGACGTAGATCTCCATGCCGTCCATGCCGGGGGTGCTCCAGTACGAATGGCCGAACGCGATCCGGGCGCCGTCGGGGGACCATGCCGGTCTCTCGTCGTAACAGGTATCGAAGGTCAGTTGAACCTGCTCCGTCCCGTCCGCGTTCATCACGCTGATCTCCTCGCAGGTCAGGGGTCTCGATACGTATGCGATCTTCCCCGTTTCTGCGGCCGCCGCTGGCAGGACGCTCACCAGACTGAGCAGGATGAGCACGCATGCCAGATATCGAAGGTAGTAGTTCCTCATCGTTCCCTCCGTGCCGCCGTATCAACCGGTCACGAGCCTGCGGCCTCGGCCCGGCCGTCCTCTGGGATGCCGCCCCCGTCGCCGCGAGAAACCATGGAGCATTTCGGGCGTGGTACATAAGGCGAATCTGCGGAGACTGCGGTAAACGACTTTCCGGTATTGTCATCGATAAACATTCCGCGAATGAATAGTGCTGAACGCGAGCACCGTGCCGGGCCGTTCCGGAATCCGCCGGGATAGCGGAGCGCAGGGATCCCCGCACTCCTCGAGAGATCGCCGTGAACCCGAATGTCCCTGTCCGACGTCCGGATCGTGATCGTATCGCGTTCCCGCACCTGCCGTCGCCCCGGCTCGAATCGGTGTCTCCTCCGAGACGGGGAACAGGCCCGGCGGCAGTCCCGGCCTGCCCGACGAGGCCCCCACGTTGATCGCGGCGCTCGACCCCTTGCCCGATCCCCCGGGCTGGCCCATCTCACGGGACCCGGCGTGCCGAAGGACGACCGTACGGAAAGGAGATGGACGACCCTGCCGCCGTCACTCGATCTCGAGTTCGAGCTCGAGACCGCCCGCGAACCCCAGTGCGAGGTTCGCCAGGAACGCCGCGACTCCCCCGAAGACGAACCCGAGCGCCGCTCCCGGAAACGGGACGAAGATGAGCACCAGCATGCCGGCCACGACCGCACCCGGGCCGGCCAGTCCCGCGAGGCCGCTCTGCGGAAACGTCGCCGCGATCAGGCCGCCCCAGAGCAGGAGGGTTGCGAGCAGCAGCGCCCCCTCGACCAGCCCCGCGAGTGCGCCGAGTGCGCCCGCGACCTTCGCCGCGCTCCAGGGGTCGACCCGCCGAAGCCACGTCCGTCTCAGTGTCATGGCTGCACCGATCCTGTCGTATGCTGCCCCGTGACATCAAGCCCGCCGGTGACGGCCGTGCAGCCGTATCGCGCGCGAGGCCCCTCTGCAACCGCCCACTGTCCCACTAAGGTGGGGCTATTAATACGCGTCCCTCGAAGCTCTACCAGGGAACCCCTCCGTGAAGCGCGTTGTGCGGAATACGCCGATCACATTGTACGTCACGGTCGCGATCGTCTGCGTGGTGATCGTCGCGATCGCCCTCCTCTCGAGTTATGCCTATCTCGACTCCCGCGCCCAGCGGATCTCGAGCGAGAACGACGACCGGACGCCGCCGAGTCGTCGCTGGTCACGTACCACCGCCTGATCGACCGGGATCTCACGTTCTTCGCCGATATCTTCACGGCCCGACTGCGCGCCGCGTTCCCGGCATTCCTCGACGAGTACGAGCACGCCGGCCGCAACCCGCTCCGGATGAACCTCGAGGGGCTCCGGGCCGGGCTCGGTCCAGGGTACGACCTCTACGTCATCGACGCCCGCGGCGCGATCATTGCCACGACCTTTCGGGACGAGCTCGGGTTCGCCCTCTCCGGCTATCCAGGATTCGGGGAGACCCTGACCACGATGCGGCTCGGAGACGGCTTCGTCTCGGACCGGGTTGTCCGGAACAGAGTGAACGGCACGTTCCGGAAGTACGCGTATCGCCCGACCCCGGACCACCGCTTCTCCTCCTCGAGATCGGCCTGAGCGACGAGCAGGTCCAGACCCTGTCGCGGCTCTCCTCTTTACCGAGCCTCGACGACCTCCGGGCACGGACCCCGCCGCTCCGGAACGTGACCGTGTACAATGTGCTGATGCACCCGGTCGACGCGCCGGATGGAGCCAGCCCGGCCAACGCAGCATCGCTCGCCGAGGCGATCGAGAGCCGCTCCACGGTCGAGTTCGCCGACATCGCGAACGCGACACTGTACCGGTACGTCTTCATCGATCTCCTCGATCTCCTCGATCCGGCTTACGCCTCCGACCCGAGCCGCGTGCTCGAGATCGTCTACTCGACCCGGCCGCTCGACGACGCTCTCGTCCTGCTCGGCGCCGAATACCTTCTGATCGCACACCTCGCGGTCGTGCTGGGCGTTCTCTTTGCGTTCGGCATCGCAACCCTGGCGACCCGCCCTATACGGAGAGTCATCGTCGACGTGGAGCGGATCGCGGCGGGGGATCTCGATCACCCGCTCTCCGAGGCCGGTTCGGCCGAGCTCGGCGTGCTGCGTGAGAGTATCGATCGCATGACCGCGAGGCTCAGGGAGCAACTGGTGACCGTGCGGGCTTCGGAGCAGCGGGTGCGCGAGCAGAACGAGGCGCTCGAACGCCGGATCCACGAGCGAACGCGAGAACTTGACGAGGCGAACGAGGAGGCGCACCTCTATATCGATATCATATCCCACGACCTCGGCGCAGCCCTCGGCCCTGCGCTCTCCTGCACCGGGTCGCTGGCCGACGAGCTCGACGAGCCGGGCCGTGCCAGGGCAGAACAGATCGGGGAGTCGATCCGACAATGCATGCAGATCATCGAATGCGTTGCATGGGTCGATCGCTATCGCACGTGCGAACGGCCGCTCGAAGAGATAGAGCTCGACCGGTCCATCCACGACGGGATCGCCCGGCACCCCGATCTTCGGGTCCACTACAACGGCACGATCGAGCGGGTCCTGGCCGACGGCTTCCTCCCCGAGGTCTTCGCGAACCTGCTCGGTGACGTCTGGCGGTACGGAGGGTCCGGGGTCAACTGCCGCATCCGGGTCGAGCCCCACAATGGGGAGGTGCTGGTCTCGCTCGAGGGTGACGGCCCCGGTTTCCCGGACCGCGAGAAAGGCCGGATATTCGTACGCCCCGACAGGGCCCGGACTGCTGCCGACCGGCCGGGCCTCGGGCTCTCGATCGCGGGCGCGCTGGTCCGCCGGTACGGCGGGCGAATCTGGGCCGACGACCGGGCAGAGAGTGGCTACGCCCGCGGGACCGTGATCCGGATCACGCTTCCACGCCGTGCGCTGGACGCGGGTTCAGCGGCGTGAGAAGAGCGCCT
>DUGU01000033.1 GCA_013331215.1 Methanoregulaceae archaeon | reverse complement strand
TCGTTCACCGAGGGGGCGTCGGTCTTCGGCGGGGCCGCCAACCTCAAGACCTCGATCAAGAACGTCTTCGAGATCTACCGGCCCGACGTGATCGCGGTCCACACGACCTGCCTCTCCGAGACGATCGGAGACGACGTTCCGAACATCATCCGGGACACGGAGATCCCCGAAGGAAAGACGGTCATCCACGCCAACACGCCGAGCTACCAGGGATCGCACGTCACCGGCTTCGCGAACATGTGCAGGGCCATGGTCTCGTACCTCGCCCAGGCCGACCGGCCGGTCAAGAAGCCCCAGGTCAACATCCTGCCCGGGTTCGTCAACCCCGGCGACATGCGGGAGCTCCGGCGCCTGACCGAGCTCCTCGGCGTGCCGGCGATCCTATTCCCCGACACCTCGAACGTCCTCGACACGCCCCTGACCAGCAGGTACGAGATGTACCCGGCCGGCGGCGCGACCGTCGAGGAGATCCGGGACGCCGGGAACTCGCAGCTGACGCTCGCGCTCGGCACCTGGGCCTCAGGACCCGCCGGGGCGCTCCTCCTGGAGAAGTGCGGCGTCCCGTGCGTCCCGCTGAAGCTCCCGATCGGCCTGAAGGCGACCGACGAGTTCGTCATGGCCCTCGTGAGAGAGTTCGGCGTCACGGTCCCCGCCTCCCTCGCCATCGAACGGGGGCAGGTCGTGGACACCCTGATCGACACCCACTTCCACTACCAGGGAAAGCGGGTCGCGATCTTCGGGGACCCCGACACCGTGATCGCCCTGGTCGAGTTCACCCTGACCATGGGCATGAAGCCCGTGTACGTCCTGACCGGCACGCCCGGCGGCCGCTTCGAGACGGAGGTCCGGGCGCTCCTCGAGGAGTCCGGCGTCGAGGACGCCCGGGTCAGGGCCGAGGGCGACCTCTTCGAGCTCCAGCAGTGGATCCGCGAGGCCCCGGTCGACCTCATGCTCGGCACGAGCTACGGCAAGTACATTGCGCGGGCCGAGGACGTTCCCCTCGTCCGGGTCGGGTTCCCGATCCTGGACCGGGCCGTTCACCCCCTGATGCCGATCGTCGGGTACCGGGGCTGCCTCAGGCTGATCGAGCAGATCAGCAACGCTCTGCTCGAGCGGCGCGACCGCGACAGCCCGGACGAGGACTTCGAGCTCGTGCTCTGAAAGGGACGGCGAGGAAAGAAGCATGGCGACAGAAGGCACAGCGGCGGCCGCATCGGCCGCCTGCATCGAAGAGCGGCAGCACTCGATCATCACCAGCAGGAAGGGGAATGCCAGGAGCCGGATCCACTGCACGGACGACAGCCTCGCCGGCGCGGTCAGCCAGCGGGCCTGCGTCTACTGCGGGGCTCGGGTGGTCCTCAACCCGGTCACGGACGCAGTCCACCTGGTCCATGGCCCGATCGGGTGCGCCACGTACACGTGGGACATCCGCGGGAGCCTCTCGAGCGGCCCGGAGATGTACCGGCAGAGCTTCTCGACGGACCTGCGCGAACAGGATATCATCTTCGGCGGCGAGGCGAAGCTCGCGGCCTGCATCGACGAGGTCGTCGAGAAGTACCGCCCCCCGGCGGTCTTCGTCTACTCGACCTGCGTGGTCGGGGTGATCGGCGACGACATTGTTGCCGTCTGCCGGGCTGCCTCGGAGCGGCATGGGACCGACGTCATCCCGGTCGAGTCGACCGGCTTCATCTCGGGCAACAAGGTCGTGGGGTACCGGGCCGCGGCCGAGGCGCTCATGCGACTGATCCGGCCGAAGGAGGGCGAGGTCGTCGAGCCGTCGCAAAAGGTGAACCTCCTCGGCGAGTACAACCTCGGCGGCGAGAAATGGCTGATCGAGCGGTACCTCAGGGAGATCGGGGTCGAGGTCAACGTCGCCTTCACGGGCGACTCCACGGTCGCGGCCCTGAAGCAGGCGCCCGGCGCGTGCCTGAACCTGGTCCAGTGCACGGGGTCCATGCACTGGGTCGCGATGAGCCTCGAGCGGGAGTTCGGGACGCCGTCCCTCGACGTCAACTTCTTCGGCGCCGAGAACACGGCCGAGAGCCTCAGGCGGGTCGCCGCGTTCTTCGGGGATGAGGCGATGGCCGCCCGGACGGAGGCCCTGATCGAACGCGAGACCGCCCGGATCGCGCCGTTCCTCCGCTCGTACCGGGAGAAGCTCGCGGGCAGGCGGGCCGCGATCTACGTGGGGGGCGCCTTCAAGGCGGTCGCCCTGATCCGGCAGCTCCGGGAGCTCGGGATGGAGGTGGTCCTCGCCGGCACCCAGACGGGGAAGCAGGAGGAGTACGACCGCATCGGCGAGCTCCTGGACGAGGGCACGGTGATCATCGACGACGCGAACCCGGCGGAGATCGAGCGGTTCCTGCTCGAGACCGGGGTCGACGTGATGGCCGGCGGAGTCAAGGAGCGCGTCCTCGCGTACAAACTCGGGATCGGCTTCGTCGACCACAACCATGACCGGAAGAACTGCCTCGCCGGCTTCGACGGGGCCGTGCGGTTTGCGGACGAGGTCGCGACGGCCGCCTGCTCCCCGGTCTGGAAGCATCTGCGCCGGGCGCGGGAGACAGGATAACATGGAAGCGGCAACGGCGATGGCGCACGCGCGCCAGGTCAACGAGAACCAGTGCCAGCACTGCATGCCCCTCGGCGGCGTCATCGCCTTCAAGGGCGTCGAGGGCGCGATGGTGCTCGTGCACGGCTCGCAGGGCTGCAGCACCTACATGCGCCTCGCGAACATCGAGCACTTCAACGAGCCCGTGGACATCGCCTCCTCGTCCCTGAACGAGAAGCAGACGATCTACGGGGGCGAGGCGAACCTCCGCCGGGCGATGGACAACGTCCTCCGCGTCTACCGGCCGCGGGTTCTCGGGATCCTGACCACCTGCCTCGCCGAGACGATCGGCGAGGACCTGCACCGGATCGTCGGGCAGTACCGGTGCGAGCGCGATCTCTCCGACGTGGAGATCATCCCCGTGGAGACGCCGAGCTACGCGGGAAGCCACACCGAGGGGTACTGGGCGGCGACCAGGACGGTGATCGCCCACTTCGCCCGGTCGACGCCGAAGCACGGGCGGGTCAACGTGATCGTCCCCCACATCAGCCCGGCCGATATCCGGGAGATTAAGCGGATCCTCGAGCTGATGGGGGTCGAGTACACGCTCCTCCCCGACTACTCGCTGACTCTGGACCAGCCGTTCGGCGGGACCTATCGGAAGATCGCGCCGGGCGGNNACGGGCGGAACGGCGATCGCGGCCATGCCCGGCGCGCCCTGCACCCTGCAGTTCGGCGCGACCTGCCCCGACGCCCTCTCTCCCGGGCGGTACCTCGAGCAGGAGCACGGCGTGCCCCTGCTGAATCTGCCCCTGCCGATCGGCCTGGAGAACACCGATCAGTTCGTCGAGGCCCTCGGACGGATAGGCGGCCGGCCCGTGCCCGACGTGCTCGGGCGCGAGCGCGGCTGGCTCCTCGACGGGATGGCGGACGCCCACATGATCAACGCGGAGGGACGGCCCGTGATCTTCGGTGAGCCGGAGCTCGTCCTGGCGGTCGCCGCCCTCTGCGCCGAGAACGGGGCGTTCCCCGCGGTCCTCGCGAGCGGGAGCCGCTCCAGCCGGCTCGTCGAAGCACTCCCGCCGGTGCTCGCCGCCGGAGACGGCGCGCCGCACCTGCTGATTNNCGCCGCACCTGCTGGAGGCCCCCGACTTCGCCGCTATCGAGGAGGCGGCCGTGGCCGCCGGCGCGAACATCGCGATCGGCCCCTCGGGCGGGAAGGTCCTCGTCGAACGGCGCGAGATCCCCCTCGTCCGGGTCGGCTTCCCGATCCACGACCGGATCGGCGGGCAGCGGATTCTCTCGGCAGGGTACGCGGGGACGCTCGCGCTCCTCGACCGGCTGACGAACCAGCTGCTCGAGACGAAGTACGCCACGTACCGCGACAGGCGGCGACGGGAGTTCATGCACTAGGAGGAAGAACGATGCAGCGACCGACACACCATATCTTTGTCTGTACGAGCTCCCGACCCACGGGCCAGCAGAAGGGCTTCTGCCACACCAGGGCCGGGCTCGAGGTCATGGAACGGCTCATGGAAGAGATCGACAATCGCGACCTCGGGGCCGAGGTCTTTGTGACCAACACCGGATGCTTCGGCATCTGCGAGAAGGGGCCGATCCTGGTCGTATATCCCGAGAACGTCTGGTACGGAGCTGTGACCCCCGACGACGTCGACGAGATCCTGGACGAACAGATCGAGAGGGGCCATGTCGTCGAGCGGCTCGCCCTGTCCTGATCCCCGTGAGGACGGGCGCCCGGAGATCGCCGTCCTCCTCGGGCCAGACGGCCGCACGGGCCCGCTCACCGAGCCCGGCCGGATCGTCGTCTTCCGCCGGGACCGGGGGGTCTGGGAACCTGACCGGGAGACCGCATTTGCGATCGACCCGGGGATCGGGCTGCGCGGGCTCCGGCATGCGATGCAGGACCTCCTGGTGTTCCTCGGCGGGTGCCGGATCGTGATTGCACGCACGGCCAGGGGCATCCCGTACTTCGAGCTCGAGAAGGCCCGGTGCACGGTCTGGGAGATCAGGGGCGACCCGGCGGGACAGCTCGAGGAGGTCTGGCGGGAGGAGGCGGAGGCGCGGCAGGTCCCGGAGACGGCCGGGATCCCCGTTCCCGAGGAGATCACCCCCGGGAACTACTACATCTCCGTCACGGATCTCCAGGAGGCGAACGCCGGCGTGAGCAGCAAGCAGGTCCTCCTGCCGTTCCTCCGGCGGAATGCCTTCCGCTCGCTCGTGATCCTCTGCAATCACGTTCCGCCCTGGCTGAGCGTGGAGGCGATGACCGCGGGCTGCCGGATCGAGGCGGAGCAGCTCGGCGACCACGAGTTCCGGGTGAGGCTGACGGGGGGGGAGGCCGGGGGCTGCTGCTGACCCGACGATCCGCAAGGCGCCGGCGAGGATCGCACCTCGCCGTACCATATGACTGTTCGGCGTCGTCCGGCTCCGTCCCGCATAGAAGAAGGACGCCGCGAGCCGGAGCGGCCGCACGGCCCCTCTCCACCGGACCGAGACGGCCTCGCGGGCCGTCTCCCGGTTCGGCACGTATATCGACAGAGACAATCGGCGGATCGGACACCCCGAGAGACATGAATCACACCACCACGAGAGGACTCCCCGCAGCAGTCGCCGCCGTCCTGGTCGGCCTGCTCCTCGTCGCCGGCTGTACCTCGCCCGAGAGCGCGGACGGCACGAGGACGGGTCCACCGCCGGCGGATTTGACGGTCTATGCCGCGGCTTCGCTCACGGACGCTTTCACCGAGCTGGGGGAGGCGTTCGAGGCCGCGAACCCCGGCGTCACGGTGACGTTCGACTTCGACGGCTCCCAGGTCCTCCGGACCCAGCTCGAGCAGGGCGCGGCTGCCGACGTCTTCGCCCCGGCCAGCACGAAGCAGATGGACCTCGCGAAGGTCGGCGGCCTGATGAGGAACGATTCGGTGAAGGTCTTTGCCACGAACCGCCTCGCCGTCCTGGTACCGAAGGCGAACCCGGCCGGGATTGCAAGCTTCGGGGACCTCGCTGACAGCAACGTCCGTCTCGCCGTCGGGGCGAAGGACGTGCCGATCGGCGACTACGCGCGTCGGGTGCTCGACACGACCGTCACCACCGCCTCGTACGGCCCGGACTTCCGCGTGAAGGTCCTCGGGAACGTGGTCTCGGAAGAGACAAGCGTGAACGCCCTCGCGACCCGGGTGGTCCTCGGCGAGGTCGACGCCGGGATCGGCTACGCCTCGGACGTCCCCGTGGCGCAGCGGGAGCGGGTGCTCACGGTCGAGGTTCCGCCCGAGCTGAACGTGGTCGCCGAGTACTCGATCGGGGTTCTCGCGCGGTCGGATCGCTCCGAGATCGCGCAGGCATTCTCGGAGCTGGCCCGGTCCCCCGAGGGGAGGGCCGTCCTCGAGCGGCACGGGTTCGGGCCGGCCTGAACCGGAGCGACGGATGCCAGAACACCAGGTCCGTTCGATACCGGCCCGCGCCCCGGCTCGCCGGGCGCGCCGGGCGGAGCGGCTCGTGGTCCGCGGGGCCCTCGGGGTTCTGATCGCGGGTTCGATCGCCTTTGTCGTGCTGCCGATCCTCGCCCTCATCCTGCAGCTCCCCGTCGACGCGCTTCCCCGGGTCTTCTCGGATCCGGTCGTTGTCGACGCGCTCCTCCTCTCGCTCGCGACGGCGACGGTCTCGACGGCGATCGTCCTCATGGCCATGACCCCGATCGCGTACGTCACGGCCCGATACGCGTTTCCCGGGCGGGAGCTCGTCGAGACCCTGATGGACCTCCCGATCGTCCTGCCCCCCGCCGTGGCCGGCCTGGGCCTCCTCCTTGCCTTCGGCCGCTTCGGCCTCGTGGGGCAGTATCTCTCCGTCTTCGGGGTCAGCCTCGCATTCACGCCGGTCGCCGTGGTCATGGCCCAGGTCTTCGTCGCCTCGCCGTTCTATCTCCGCCAGGCACGGACGAGTTTCGCCGAGCTCGACCCGGTGTACGAGGCCGCGGCCCGGACGCTGGGCGCGTCGAGGCTCTACGTCTTCCTTCACGTGACCGTCCCCCTGACGATCGAGGGGCTCGTCTCGGGGACCATCATGACCTTCGCGCGCGCACTCGGCGAATTCGGCGCGACGATCCTCTTCGCGGGCAACCTGCAGGGTCGGACCCAGACCATGCCGCTCGCGATCTACTCGACCATGCAGAGCGACCTTCAGGCGTCGTGCGCGCTCGCCCTCGTTCTGGTCGCGATCTCGTTCGGCGTGATCGCCGCGGTCCGTGTCACGGGGAGGCGTCGCCGTGCCGCTTGAGGCGCTCCTCGTCCGGGAGCTCCGCGACTTCGTCCTCGACCTGCGGGTCGCGGTCGACGAGGGGGAGACGCTGGCCCTGCTCGGGGTCAACGGCTCGGGCAAGACGACCGTGCTGAACCTCCTCGCGGGCCTGCTCCGGCCGGACGGGGGACGGATCGCGCTCCACGGAAGAGTGCTGTTCGACGCTGGGCAACGGATCGATATGCCCACCGAAGACCGCAGGGTCGGGCTGGTCTTCCAGGACTACGCCCTCTTCCCGCACCTCTCGGTTCGCGACAACGTCGCGTTCGGCCTCCGCGCGCGCCGGACCGACCGCCGGGAGCTCGGAGATCGTGTCGACCGCGAGCTCGAGGCGTTCGGCCTCGCGGACCACGCCGACGTTCCGGCGAGCCGGCTTTCGGGCGGCGAGCGGCAGCGGGTCGCCCTGGCACGGGCGGTCGCGGTCGAGCCCGAGCTCCTGCTCCTCGACGAGCCGTTCGCGGCGCTCGACGTCCGCTCGCGGCCTCCCCTCCGGAGGGAGCTCCGCGAGACGATCCGGCGGATCCGGGTCCCGGCCGTGCTCGTCACGCACTCCATCGCCGATGTCCGGGCCTGCGCGGACCGCGTCTCGGTGATCCAGCGCGGCCGGCAGGTCCTGGACACGACCCCCGACACCCTGCTCGAGTCCGCGATCGGGCACGAGTGGCACGAGACCGCCGGTTCCCCCGGCCGCGCTCCGACCGGGTAGCGCCGGACCGGACACCGCTCGAGCCTCGTCTGCAGCCTGCTCGAGCGGATCGGCTTCGCCGGGGTCCACGACGGCCGGGTTCTCCCGAGGGGGCGCCCGGGAGAAAAGGGAGGGGGTCAGCCGTAGAACCGGATCCTCCGGAGGACGCGCCTCGTCTTCCCCTTCTTCGCCGCCGGGGCGGGTGCCGCGGCTGGTCTCCGGCCGGGGGGCCGCCGGTCGTCGGCCCGCTCCAGGTCGATCGCGATCCGGCACTCCCGCCGGCAGCTGAACATCAGGGCCTGCCCCGGCTGGATCCGCACGGCGGCGGGGTCCATGGCCCCCTCCCCGCATTCGACAACGACCGGCCGGGCCCGGGCCGCGANNCGAGCCGACCGGACTCGGGGTACTCCACCGTCAGTTCCGCCCGGCCGTTCCCGAGGAGGTCCCGGACGCGGTAGGTTCCCGGCCGGACGAGGGTCGCGACGAAGAGGTCGCCGGCGCCGAGCGCCCGGCTGTCGAAGACCTTCGCCGGCTCCTTCCTTCGCTCCCTGCGGACGATCTCGACCGCGTAACGGCCGGACCCGGCCGAGACCGAGAGGACGAGGTGCCCGCCCGCCGCGAGGGAGAACGCCGCCTGGCAGTCGCCCGGGGCGCCGCCGGCGGAGCCGTCGAGGGCGGCGAGATCGATGGTCGCCTGGCGGGGGAGGGCGTCCCTTTCCGCGCCGGGTCCCTCGGGGTTGTCGTGGACGCTCACCAGGAAGGTACCGACCCTCGCCTCGCCGCGGTACACCGTGCCCCGGTAGTCGCCCTGGTCCGCCATCCTGTGCACGATCGAGTTCATGATGGCAAGCGCGCCGCTGTCCGTCGTCGCTTCCCGGAAGATGGATCTGTCAAGTACGGATCTCATGATCAGTCCCCCACGTCTCCTTCGATGACCAGTTCGCGGGAGTTCACCGTGACCCCGATGAACTCGATGGGGATCCTCACCGGGACCAGGGCCCCGTCCTGTCCCAGGGCCGGGTACGGGTCCTCGATCTCGAGGATGCCCGGCAGCCGGTTGGCGAGGTAGTCGTAGAGGGCGTTCAGGAGCCCGCTGAAGATCCCGAGCTGGCTGATCCCGTCGATCAACCACTCGCCGATGTCGTCCGGGATATCGAGGACGACCCGGATGATGTTCTCGATCCCGCCCAGGACGGCGTTGATGAGGTCGATCGCCCAGCCCGGCGCCCCGGCCGAGCTGAGGAGGCTCTCGATCCGGTCCGCGAGGAGGTTCTCGAAGAGATCTCCGACCGTGTCGGCGATGTCGATGATGTCGAGGTCGAGCGGCAGCGTCGGGACGGCCACGATCTGCCACCGGTTGTGGGTCCCCGAGCCGACGCCGTAGAAGGGCCGGATGCGGCCGGAAAGACTCACCTCGGAGGTGATCAGGCCGCCCAGGTTGAGCGGGACGGCGATGTCGGGGTTGCCGGAGAAGAAGCACCACGACGGGAGCGTGACGCACTCGGCGCAGCCGGTGAGGGGGACGTCGCAGTCGGGCCACGGGGGGAGGACGCAGGCCTCGCCGCCGCCGACGCAGCGCTCGGGGATGTTGATCCCGATCGTGAGCCCGAGGGAGTCCCACTTGACGTCGAGCTCCTCGATCACGATTGTCCCGTCGTCCCGCATCTCGAACGAGCCGCCCTCNNGGCCGTCAGGTCGAAGGTGCCGGTCCGCGTCCGCGGCCGGACGGTCCGGGTGACGGTCCCGCCGGGCCCGCCCCCACCGCCCGGACCGCCTCCGCCGCCGGGGGAGACCACGATGTCGAGCTCGATCTCGTCGAGGTTGACGAAGGCCTTGATCTGGTTCTCCTCGATCGCGGGGTTGTTGGGCACCGCGGTCGACGCCGAGACGGTGAGGGTGCCCAGGTCCTCGGGGATGGTGATGGCGTCGAAGACGAACGCGGAGATGGCCTCGCCGATCTTCGGGAGGAGGCCACGGTTCAGCGCGAGGAGCGCGTAGCACTCGATCGCCGCCTCGAGGGCGTCCGGCTTGAGCTCGGGGATCTCGATGCCGATCACGTTCATTGAGATCCGCTGGTTCCCGATCGGGCCGGCGATGTCGCAGGCGCCGGTCGCGACGAGGGAGAGGCAGGCGCAGTCGATCCCGGCCTGCTCGCCGCGGCCGATCGCGCGTCGTTCGTCCCGGTATCCGCGGTCACCCGGTCCGGGTCATGACCGCGTCGTACCCGCCGCCGGGCCAGTCCCAGCGGCCGGTGATGGTCGCGCGGTCCTCGCCGAACCTCCCCCTGAACGCCGCGGGGGAGCCGACATACCCGCCCCAGATCGTGATGGTCTCGTCGCCGACCTCATAGACGTACTCGAAGTGGTTCCCCATGGTGTCGAAGAAGTGCGAGGTGCAGTCCGGGGGCGCCCCCCCCTCCCAGTCGCGGCTGTACCCGATGACCTCGATCCCTTTGACACGCTGCCCGGCATGGTCGATGTCGACGTGCTGCACGAGGAAGTACCCGCCCTCCATCCACTCGAAGGCGAGAGTGCCGCGGATCTCGCCGCCGCTCGCCTCGCGCCCCCGCAGAATCCAGGTGCCGACGAGAACGTCGAGGCGCCTGAGCGCGGGGTTCGGCGCGGGCTGCCGCTTCGGCCCGGACCCGGGCTCGATCACGGGCTCGGCCGCTACCCGGCTCCCCGCCGTACCCGCCTCTGACGGCCGGGCGGGCTACGCGACCTGATAGATCTGGATGAGGTTACCGACCGTGTCGTCGAGAACGGCCCGGATCAGCGGGCCCACGGTCGTCGGCTCCTGCGTGAAGCGCACCCCGAGGTTCTTCATCCGCTCGTACTCGCCCAGGAGGTCGTTGACGGCGAAGTCCGTCGCGGGAGCTCCCTGCTCGTAGATCGACTTCTGATACGCCCGGGCGGCCGGGGTGTCGTTCGGTTCGATGAGGAGCTCGACGTCGTCCGGCCCCTCGGGCGAGACCACGGTCAGCCACCGGAACCGGCCGGCCGGCACGTCGGTCCGCTTCACGAAGCCCAGGACCCCCGTGTAGAACGCGAGGGCCCGGGCCCGGTCGTCGACGAGGACGCTCGAGAGTGTGATCTTCATCGCTGCCCCGATACCGGGCGGAGATGATAAACGCTTCCCATGCGCGGAGTGGATCCGGAAGCACCGCCCGGGAAACATCTATCGGGACTGAGCACTCGATGGAGATTGCGGCCGTACCCTGTCTCCTGCAAACGCCACTACCACGACCGCCCCCGAGAGTCGACCGCACTCTTATTGTATTGAGATCGCCAAACACCATATTCGGGAAGCGAACGGATGCCCGAACTCGTCCCGCCGCCGCGCCGGCGAAAAAGTCCGATGGTCAAAAAACTGGAGGCAGCAGCTCCGGCCATCCGCTCGCAGTTCGGCGTGACGCGGATCGGCATCTTCGGTTCGTTCGCCCGCGGCGACCAGACACGGAAGAGCGACGTCGACATTCTCGTGGATTTTGCCGACGGGTATGCGACGCTCAAAAACTTTGTCGGTCTTGCCGATCGCCTCGAGGCGCTCTTCCGGCGGAACGTGGACCTGATCACCGTCGAAGGGGTCGACAAGTACATTCGCCCGGGGATCGAGGCCGAGGTGATCTGGGTTGAAGGATGACTCGGTCTATCTCCGGCACATCCTCGACGAGATCGCGTTCCTGAAACGGATATCCGCCGGAAGGACGCTCGATGACCTCATCAACGACGACTATTTTTCTCATGCGGTCCGGAGCGCCATCGAAGTGATCGGGGAGGCCGCCACCAACGTGCCCGATCGGATCAAGTCCGAAAACCCGGATATCCCCTGGCGGGAGATGGCGGCCCTGCGCAACAGGATCATTCACGGCTATTTCAGGATCGATTATTCCATCGTCTGGAATGTGATCGTCCAGGATCTGCCGGAGATCGAACCGAAGATTTCCGCGCTTCTCATGAGAATGGATCGCACGTCATAATAGTCGACGAGCCATCGAAATATAGGAAAATCACGAGAGACTGGCGATAAAATGCCACTTCGATTTTGAGATGCGCGTACGAAAATGTCTCCCAAAGGCCAAGTCGGAGCAGGCATTTTACTGTTGGATGATAACCGGAATGAATTCGTCGAAGAAGTAACCAAGAAGAAATTAAATAATTCTCGAAAGGAAAAGTTGAGAGTTCTTCAATGGATGATCTATCAAAATTCCTGGAAACTCACAAAAATATTGCAAAGATTTTTTCGAAGGAATGGTTCGAGTCAGAACTGCAGAAGCCTCCGGAGACTATGCACGTACTCGCAAAACAATTCACCTTCGAAGATACTTCCCACGATAACTCGATTTCGTGTCATCTGTTCGACCATCTCGAAGAATATCTTGAAACATTAGAGGTTGAAATTCGAGAAAAGGGAAGCATTTCGAGGAAACTGACAACCTCAAAAGATTATCCGGATACGATCGGCCAGATCGAAATTTGCTGTTTTTTTAAGAAATTGGGGTTCAACGTTGAATTAGAACCGAAAGTACCTGATTCCGAAAAAATATCAGATATAAAGATATCAAAAGAGGAATCCACGGCATACATTGAGGTCAAGACCTTACGTGAAAGACCTGGTAGGATCATACAAAAATCGGGCCCAATAATAATCAGTGAACTGAATTTTCACCCGAAACCAACGATAATAGACAAGATTAAGGATAAATCACAACAGTTGTCAAAGAATCATGCGGGAATCATTGTGATATGCCAGGATGATTCCATTCCCCAAATGTCCCACATCGAATACCCCTTTCGCGAGATTGCACACGAAATTCCGATAGTCTCGGGATTAATGCTTTATTATCACTCTTACGGTCCAAATGGGTGTTTTAAAATCTTGAGATTAATTTGTAACCCTTTCGCAACAAATTCGATTCCGACACATTTTCTGGAGATATTTCTTTCTGAAGGAGTTGACGTTACGACTTGTAAATATGACGATTTCAGCGAATGAATAGGAAAAACGAGCCCAGGGGTTAACGCGGGATTAGCGTGTATTGGTTTTAGGATTCGGACTCTCTTTCTTTTTCTGTCATCATCTCGACGACTCACTATGATTTTTTCCGACGTTCTCGTGGATTTTTTCTAAACATCCGGGGATCTATCGGTCCTCGCCGTCGTCCCGAACAGATGGTCCCCGACCGTCGCCCTTATAATTAGGTAAACCCTACCTAACCAGGATCAACGTATGAAGGACAGGGAGGAGCATCTCGCCAGAGCGGTCGGACACCTGATCGGCATCAGGAACGAGTGCTCCTGCACCATCGTCTCCGAATGCGGACTCCCCGATGTGACTGTGAAGCAGGCCGCGTACCTGAGGATGATCGACGAGCACGGCGACATCACCTTCAGCAGGCTGGCCGAGATCACGCGAACCTCGAAGCCCACCGTCACCGAGATGATCAACCGGTGCGTCGGGATGGAGTGCGCGTATCGCGAACGCTGCCCCGACGACGGGAGAATCCACTACATCCGCTTGACGGAGAAGGGCAGGGCGATCGCCAGGACCGAACGGACGGCGCTGCGCCGGACCATCGAACGGATGATGAACTCGCTGGACGACCGGGAGACGGACCTCCTGATCGAGATCCTGGGCAAGGTCCGGTGACTTGTTCGCCGGCCCCCGGGTAGGAACATTCGAACCAAGCAATCGAGACAATCATGCATTCATCAACACCTGAAGATACGCTGAGACAACCCGTCATACCGCTCTTCGAGCTGGTCGTCT
>DUGU01000343.1:2900-3129 GCA_013331215.1 Methanoregulaceae archaeon | reverse complement strand
CCGTAGGAGTGGAACTGGACGTGCGTATGATGCATCGTCTGCTCGCGCCCGAAGCGGTTGTTCGCCTTGAAGCCTTCGGCCAGCCGGAACGTGTCGAGCGTGGTCGTGTAGTTGCCGGGGTTGCCGAGGTTGTTGGCGTGGATGTGCATCGAATGCGGCAGGCCGAGGTACTCGTTCGCCTCGATCAGGCCCCTGACGATCTGCGCCGGGGTGATGTCGAAGTAGGGAA
>DUGU01000343.1:0-2872 GCA_013331215.1 Methanoregulaceae archaeon | reverse complement strand
TGACGACCTTGACCGCGTAGCCCTTGGTCGCCCTGAGGAGCCAGGAGATGTAGGCCGCCGTGTTTTCGAGCTCGTTGTTCTTGAGGTACTCGAGCACGAACCAGTTGTTGCCGAAGACCGGGAACGCCCCCTCATCGATAATCGGGGTGTCGCGCATCTCTTCGTGGACGTGGCGCGCGTACAGCGGGGGCATCGCGGCCTCCATGACCACGGTGTAGCCCATCTGCGCGTACGCGTAGCCGGTCTTGAACGTGGTCGGGATCGAGAAGCCACCGGTCGTGCGCATCCCGTTGACCCCGGCCCTGGTGCCGAAGAGCTTGTCCTCGGGGCGGTAGTTGCGCCCCTCGTTCACCTTCGGGCCCGCAACGTGCGCGTGAACCTCGACGGCGCCGGCCATGACCGTCTTGCCTGACGCGTCGTAGACCTTGGCCGACGACGAGACCGACTCGACGATCTTGCCGTCCTTGACCGCGATGTCTTTCTTATCGCCCTTGACGCCGGTGACGGGGTCGAAGACGAAACCGTTCTTAATGAGATACTCTACCATGGTCTCAGGCTCCCTGTACCTGGGCCGTCGACGGGGAGCCGACCGGGGCCTTCGCCTTGAGTTCACCGACACGGTCGCGGACCCGCGTGAGGAATTCCGCGTCCGTCATCATGCCCTCGGGGGGTTCGACGACCTTCCTCGATTCGATCGGAACGTTGTCCATCCGATAGCAGCAACCGCCGACCTCGACGCCGACAAAGGCCACCGGGACGTGGAGTTTCGAGATCTCGGTCGTCGGCGTGATGTGTGGGTCGACCGCGACCGACGGCAGGCGAGCGATCTTCCTGACCGACGAGATCGGGAAATGCGCACCAGGATCCGAGCCAAGCACGAAGACCGCATCGACCTCGCCCCGCCGGAGCAGGTCGTTCGAGGTCGTCTCGCCGGGGTTGTACCGGGCGAAGCCGCGCGAGAGGTCGGTCGCGAACGGGAAGCCGAATTGCCACCCGAGCACCGCGCCCGAACCGGTCACGTTGTAATGGCCGCGCATGGCGATGATGCTGAACTTCGTGAATTCGTTCAGGTCCTTCGTCACCATGATCGCTTCGTCGATGTTGTGATTCTTGCCGAGAGTCTGGGTCACGCCCATGCCGAAGAAGATGACGCCGAAGCGGGCGTTCTTCATGACCTCGGCCGCCTCGAAGATCCGCTCCTTCGGGATGCCGGCCACGACGTCGGGCAGGTCCTCGCCGCGGAACGCGACCCGGAGGGCCGAGAGGAGCTCGTAGTCGCGCCCCTGCTCGAGCTGGAGACCCATGTCGGCCATCTTCATGGTGTCCGTGTTGCGCGGGTCGACCACGATCATCTTGCGGCCCTTGTGGCCTTTGCCCGTGAAGAAGCCGCGCGGGAAGATCGAGTATCGCGAGAGGTGGCGCGGGTGCGCGTGCGAGGGGTTACATCCCCAGAAAATGACCACGTCGGCGCGGTTTTTGATCTCGCCGAGCGTGCAGCTCGGGATGCCGACGTCCTGGATCGCGATCAGCGAGGAGCCGTGGCAGACCGTCGCGGTATTGTCCACGACGCCGCCGACCGTCTCGGCGATCTCGTGCCCGACCGACTGGGCCTCGCACGAGGTCGAGGACCAGCCGTACATCAGCGGCTTCTTCGCGTTCGCGAGCATCTGGGCCGTGTACTCGATCGCGTCGTCGTACGAGACCTCCTTGTAGGAGCCGTCCTCCTGCTGCATCCGCGGACGGGTGATGCGATCCTTTGCCTGGGAGTGGAGGAACTTCTCCGCTCCGATCGCGCAGGCGTTGTAGACCTCGAGGATCTTTGTCCCGTCATCGGAGACCTGAACCTCGAGGTCGTCACAGAGCGTCCCGCAGAAGGGGCAGATTACATCGGTAACTGTTTTCGCCATTACCTACTCCTTGACGAGCTTCTGCACGAGCTTGACCGAGCTCAGCACAGGTTCGTTCGTAGCAATGCTAACTTGTATCGGCGTCCCCTTAAAAGTTGGCATGCCCATGCCGTACGTGTTCGGGTTGACGACCGCGTTTGCCCATGGTCCCATAGGGATGTAGGCCAGTCCAGGGTGCGGCCCCTGCGTCGCCTCGATCGCCTTGACCACGACCGTGCCGTAGTCGCTCGTCACGCGGACGTTCGTATTCCGGTAGACCCCGAGGCGCTTGATATCCGCCGGGTCGATCTCGATGATCCCGCAGGCGTCGGTATAGGCGGGCTTCTCCTTGCCGCCTTCCATCGCTACGCCCTGCTGGATGGTCCGGCCCGAGATAAGGTTGAGTGAGATGGAGTCAGCCACCGCTCAACACCGCCTAGACGAGTTCCTTCAGCTCGCCGTACTCCTTGTTGAAGGGCGACGGGCCGAGCTCGTGGGTCACATTGACGACGTCCTCGACGACCTTGGCCCACTTCGCGCCCTCGGACGCGGAGACAAAGGTCATGCGCAGGCGCCGGTCGTCGAGCCCGATATTCTTCAGGAGGCTCTTGACCATAAACATCCGCTTCGCGGCTTTGAAGTTGCCCTCGAGGTAGTGGCAGTCACCGAAGTGGCAGCCCGAGACGAGGACCGCGTCCGCGCCGTCCGTGAACGCCTTCATGATGAAGAGCGGGTCCACGCGACCAGTGCACATGACACGGATCGCGCGGATGTCGGGCGGGTACTGGATGCGGGCCCCGCCGGCGAGGTCGGCGCCGGCATAGCTGCACCAGTTGCAGATGATGGCGAGGATCCGGGGCTGCCAGCCCTCGGGGTTCTCCGCCATCACTGCTCACCTCCGAGGAGGAAAGCATCGATCTGTGCGACAATCTGCGGGGTGGCGAAGTGGTTCATCCAGATCGCACCGCCGGGGCAGAAGCCGCCGC
>DUGU01000293.1 GCA_013331215.1 Methanoregulaceae archaeon | reverse complement strand
TGTGGCTCTCCATCCCGATGGCGAGCGCGCACTCGTCCGAGAACCGGACGATCGCGGCGTCGTCGCCGGGGCCGATCAGCACGTCCGGGCCGGTCGTGGGGAGGGTCCGGAGCAGGTGCTTCGTCGAGCGGTACGAGCAGTGCTCGGACCAGAGGTTCTCGAGGCAGGCGGCCTCGACCGGAGTCGGCTCCCGGCCGAGCAGCCGCCGGGCCTCGGCGAGGTCGGCATCGGACAGCATGGCGGATCAGGGTCGACGGTCACGGGCATAAAGGCATGGCGCGGGAGGGGCGGGCCGGCCGGACCCCGGATGCAGCTTATAGATTGTTGCACATCCGTTGCACGCGGTGGTGCAACAGCCAGTACAGCACGATCGGGAATGGTGCACCGTCGCACCACGGCGGCCGGCGGGGTTCGGAGCAGTCGCGCGAGGATCGCCCGGACGGACGCCTCGAGGGCGGGCAGGATACGGAATCGCTGCTCCAATCATGCCCGGATCACCGTTCGGACCGTTCCGGGGAGAGCTGCCATTCATCAGCTGTCCCTTTTGTCTCCCTTTTGTCTCCTTTTTGTCTCCGTTCGCCGGAGAAGCGTCCGGCGTCTCGTTTGTCCCCTTTTTGTCCCCTTTCCGGTTCAGCACGTAATGTACGCCCCGTCCGGTCGTGCCCACTTTCGCGATCACGCCTTTTCGGACAAGCTCTTCGAGATCTCGCGACGCGGTCTTCTTCGTGCTGCCGGTGATCTGACGGTATGAAGGGATCGGCGGGGGCGGGGCCGGTTGCCGGGGAGCGGANNGAGCGGAGGTCACGAAGTTCGCTCATGTTCAACGGCGCGGCGCCGCCCCCGGAAAAAAATAGAAAAGGGCGACGGCGCTGCCGTCACCCGTATGGCCTCGTCCCCGGCCGTTCGCCGGGCAGTCTCACAGGGGGATCCGCCGCGGCCGGAGCGCCCCCACGCCCCGGCCCGGCCGGAAACCCCGCCGCCGCAGGATCCCAACGATGAGGAAGCCCACGACGGAGCCGATACCGATCCCGAAGACGGGATCCATGGTCACGCGAGCGCCGGCACCGCGTCGGCCCAGTTCTCGACGGTCGAGCGGATGGCGTCGTCCTCGTAGGACGAGAGCGTCAGCTTCGTCCGCGAGAGGGCGAGCGTGAAGACCTCGCCGTTCGCCGCGTGGCAGCGGAGCGCGGCCGAGAACGAGTCGTCGTCGGTCGCGTGCGCCCCGGTCCCGCCCATGGCCGTCGCGAGCGCGGCGTTGCCGAGCACGGTCGCGATGTTCGCGGTGTACGCCGCGACGGTCAGGCATTTGACGGAGACCGTGCCGACGGTCTCGGCCTCACCGTTCTCGTAGGCGATTCTCCCGGTGTAGTACTCCCGCGACTTCTCGACGGCCGCGTGGTTCTCGGTGCCGACCTGGTAGGCCGTGCAGCCGAACGGGTTGTTCGTCAGCACGTCGTCCACGACCTCCGCGAACGCGGCCACGTTCGCGATCGGCGCGGCCAGATCCCTCACGGCCGTCTTGACGACGCCGCTCTGGACAAAGTTTGCCATTTCCTTTCCTCTCCTTTCGGTGCAATCGCACCTACTGACAATGGCCTTTCGAGGTATTTATAAATGCGATTTCATCACTAAAAGAGAATGAAAGAGGTCGCGCCCTTTCGCGATTCCGGCAGCTCCCTGCCCGGCGATTACGGCCCTGGCCGAACCGAATTATCTCGCCATCGTCGCAGGGGAGGAGCCGGGCGGAGCACGGCGGGAGGGGGCGGCGCGAGCCCCTTCTTCGCGGCCGACGAGCGGCGGAGCGGGAGCGAGCCGCCACGGTCGAAAAAAAATCGAGGCCAGGCGATCGCAAAAGAGACCTCGAGGTCGGCGAAGAGCATGCCGACGGACAGGGCGACGAGCGCGACCTCCGGGGAGCAACGTACACCGGCCCCCTACAGCCCGCCCTCGGGTCTCGGCATCCTCGGGAGCCTGTTCCGGAGAGACCAGAAGAGCAGCCCGACGACGATGCTGATGAGCACCACGTACCAGCCGAACTCGCCGAGCATCGCCTCCCCGGCCGTGGTCGTCGCCGTGATCGCCGGGAAGAACTCCTGGACGAAGTAGTTGTCGAAGCCGTGGATGAGGACGGCCGGCCAGACGCTGCCGGACCGGAGCCGCATCCACGCCATGAAGGTCGAGCCGCCGATCATCGACAGGAAGAATACGACCAGCGAGGACGCGAGCCCGCCCGACCCGCCGTACCCCCCGACGAGCATGACCGGGACGTGCCAGCAGAACCAGACGGCCGCGGAGACGATCGCAACCCGGGTGAACGTGGTGAACCGGCCGAGTTCGGGGACGAGCAGCCCCCGCCACCCGATCTCCTCGCCCGCCGCCGAGACGATACTGAAGCCGAGCGAGACGAGGACGGCCCCCAGCGCAGGCAGGGCGAGCATCGCGGCCGCCCTGTCCGGCAGAAACGGCGCGGCGCCGGTGACCCACGCGGTGCCGAACATCACGAACCCGAGCCCGATCGGGATGACCATCGCAAGGAGCCACCACCGCAGTTCGCCGATCCGGAACCCGAATCCCCGAAGATTCCGCTGGAGGGCGAAGCGAGTCAGGATGGCCGCGACCCCGGGACACCACATGAGGAGGAACACCGAGTTTTTGAGGATGCCGGTATCTATCGCAAATTGCGGTTTCGCCGCGATGATGTACCAGAAGATAGAGGAGAGCGCGAACACGAGGACGAGGTAGACGGCGATCACCCGTTTCGGATCCGTCCGCTCAGGCCGTGGTGCCGATTCAGCCATATATGAAACTGGTCGCATAGACGTTTTATTGGTTTCCGACCGGGGATGAGTCCCGGTCGACAGTCCGTAACGGTCACGGTGCTTTTCCGATGCAATCGCGAGTTTCACGTCTCGTATAACCATCCGCCACCTCGGAAAACCTGGGGGACGGACGCCGCTCCGTCTCGCGGTCGTCGCGGCCGGGTGAACGCGGCGGAGCCCGCACCGGCCGCCGCCGGGGGGCATCGTCACTCCCCACGGGATCGAAACGATTAACACGATCCGTTGCCGTAGGGGGGATACCGGCCCGGCGGACAGGGCGGACCAGGGAGCAAAAAAATGACAACGCAGCAGACAACGCAGGAGACGATCGTCGAGCATATCAGGCGGGACCACCGGAAGACCGACAGGGAGATCCTGGAGCTCGAGATGCGACTCAGGGGGCGGGGCGACGAGGACCTCGGCCCGGTCTTCGCGCCGATGAAGCAGGAGCTCCTCGGGCACATGGCGGCCGAGGAGAAGCTCCTCTACCCGCCCCTCGAGAAGGAGATGCGGGAGCAGATCGCGGACGCCCGAAAGGAACACGACACGATCCGCAGGCAGCTCGAGGAGCTCGCGGCCGGCGGCAGGATGGAGGAGTCGGAGTGGAGGCGCCGCCTGGTGATGCTGAAGCAGGAGATCCAGCACCACGTCACGGACGAGGAGAGCGAGATCCTCCCCGCGGCCCGGAGACTCTTCGACGAGGACCGGCTCCGCGATCTCGGGTCCAGGTTCGAGCGGATGGAGAAGGAGTACACCTGAGCACTCCGCCGCGGACGGGCACCGGCGACCGGCCGCTTCGAGCCCGCATACTCCACACCGGCCATCGCTCCGAGAAAGAGGAGGGGGACGCACCGCGCGTCCGCCGCCACGACGGTACCGGGGAAAGGCGGAGCGGCCGCGGCCGTCACCGACGGTCGCACGATCCCGATACGGCCCGCCGCCACGGTCACGGCGGCCGGTCGTCGGACTCTCCACGGCCGGGCCAATGAGGAGCGGTGGGGTGGAAAAGTGATAGTGTCGCCCCCGTCGCTCCGCACAGAGGGGAATGATCGCCGGCTCCCCTGCCTCCATCCCCCCTCCTCGCTTCGCGCCGTCCGCACGCGTCGCAGACCCGGTCGGCCCGGCGGAGAGCGGGCGGCGAATGTATTCCGCTCACGATCGGGGTTCGCGCTCGAGGCCCGGAGACGGTTTTCGGTCCTCCGTTTTCATCATGAACAGCAGGGGCCGATCCTGCTGAACATCACCACGGGCGACACAATGGACTCCATTCGCTGAAATCCGCATTCTCCGGGATTTTCCATTTGTTGATTGACAGCAGACACGATCATACAGAGAACCGGTACTCCCCGGCCGGGCTCGCGGCGACGGGAGTGCGGGCGCACTCGGCGCACGATCCGCCGGCGATCGGCCGGCCGGGACCGGGGCATCGCCGGCCCCTGCCGGCACTCTCTCGAGCGGGGCCGGCCGTCGCATGTGATTGGCCGGCCGGCAGCAGGGTCGGACGGACGACCGCCCGGCGCCATCGTCGGGGCCCGGACGGCCGGGCGGAAGAGTCGGCCATTCACACCGTCCGGGGAGACGGCGCCGTCGCTTCAGAGGGACCGGAGGTCCCGCGTCGCCCGATGAAAGAACTCGTCGGAGAGCGCGTCCTCCAGGCCGTGCTCCCGATAGACCCGGTCGGCATAATGATAGTTCATGCGGTCGACGAGCACGTAGTCGACCGTTCCCTTCAGGAGTTCCGCCAGCCCTTCGGCCCCGGGGAGGACCGGGGCGATCATGGCATACGTCCTGANNGCGCGGTGCAGCGCGTCCAGGGCCGCGATCCGTTCGGCGATGGGAGGCGCACAGGGCTCGAACAGTTCCCTGATGGCGTCGTCCGCCGTCGTGACGGAGAGGCCCACCTCGAAATCGGGCGCGTCCCGGATGATGTCGATGTCCCGAAGGACCAGGGGCGAGCGGGTCTGGACGACGACCGGCCAGTTGTTCTCGGCCAGGATCTCGAGACACTGCCGGGTCAGACGGTAGTGCTCTTCAAGGGGCTGGTAGGGGTCGCAGACGCCGCTGACCCAGACCTTCGCCCGTTTCTTCTTGCGGACCTCAGTCCGCAGCAGGGACGGGGCGTTGATTTTGACGTCGACGAATTCGCCCCAGGGCTCCGGGTGACCGGTGACCCGTTTCATGAACCGGGCGTAGCAGTAGGTGCATGCGTGCTGGCACCCGGTATAGGGGTTGACGACCCAGGGGTAGATCTTCGATCTCGAGAGGATGCTCTTCGCCTGGACTTCCCGTACGGTCAGCGTCATTTGTTCATCTCTGTCGCGGCCCACATTATCGAGCACATTCCTGATCTCAAATAGTCATCCAATGTATCCTTCTTTTCCCCGTGCAGCGCGCACTCCCGGTCACGGGTTCCCCCCGATCGACGTCGAATGTCCGCGACTTCAGTCGAGGCCCAGCAGCTGAAGGGTCATGGCGTCGGGCTCGCCCCGNNCCGAACCCGGAGGCGAGACGATTGCGAACAGGGTGGCGCACGACCTCAGCTTCCGGTCGTCCGGGGAGCCGAAGAGATCGTGCGCCGAGCGCCCCTCGACAGCGAGCACCGCCCCGGCGCATTCCGCCAGCCTCGGCCCCAGCACCGGGTGCTGCATGTATGCTTCGGCCTCCGCGAGGGTCCTGATCGAGTACTCCATCGAGATGGGACTGCGACCCAGCCCCGCAAGCTGGGGGAAGATGTACCACATCCAGTGCGAGCTTTTCCGGCCGTTTCTGAGCTCATTCAACGCCTGTTCGTAGCAGCGTCTCTGCGCCTGGACGAACCGGTCCAGATTGTACGGATCGTTGAGGGGCGTCAATTCTCACCTCCGATGGCAATGAACGGTGCGTCTCGTGAATGAAATCTTTTCGGATAGTGATACCCCGCACCGAACGGCTCGAAGACTCGTTCCGGGGCCCGGTCATTGGTACGCGTACGCTGATTGTTTGGAGAGTTTTGGGATGCCCCCGGGGATTGTCTCTGACGGACCTTCCCGACGGGCCGCGCGATGTTCCGGCCCGGCTTCGAACTATCCTGCCCCTTCCGGGGGCCGGCCGCCGCGCATTCCTGATCCGGCGCGACGGCCGCGGGCCGGGCCTCCGCGGCGAGGCTGACGCGGCCGGCCGGGGTGGCGGAGATAGGGCCGGCGACTGGACCGGTGCGGATGGTTCAATCATTGGGTCCTCCGTGAGTTTAGAGTGGTAATAGGAGGTAGTGTCTCAGAAGTGCTGTAA
>DUGU01000331.1 GCA_013331215.1 Methanoregulaceae archaeon | reverse complement strand
TCGGGCCCATGGCCGCCGTGGCCGGCGCCATCGCCGCGGCCGGCGTCGAGGCCATGGTCGCCGCGGGGGCGCGCTTCGGCGTCGTCGAGAACGGCGGGGACATCGCGTACGCGACCGACCGGCCCCTCCGTGTCGGCGTCCACGCCGGCTCTTCGCCGTACTCGGACCGGTACGCGTTCGTGCTCCCGCCCGGGGACGGCATGCGCGGCTGCTGCACCTCGTCCGCGACGGTCGGCCCGTCGGTCTCCTTCGGCATCGCCGACGCCGTGACCGTCTTCGCCGACGACCCGGCCCTGGCCGACGCCTGGGCGACCCGGCTCTGCAACGACCTCCGGCCCGGGGACCGGTCGGCCTTCGCCCGGCTCGACCCGGCCCGCGTCGCGGGCGTCTGCGCGGTCGTCGGGGACGAAGTGGCGCGGTGGGGGACGGTCCCCCCGGTGGTCCGCGCGCGGGTCGACCCCGCGCTGATCACGGCCGCCGACTCGGTCTAGGCGTTCGCGTCCACGTAGGCCCGGGCATCTTCGAAGGCGTCGGGCCCCTCGAAGTGGGCGAGGAGGGCCTTGCCGTCGCTGACCCCGATGAAGGCGCGCCGGGCCTTCACGTAGAAGATGAGCTCGAAGAGGTCGCGCGCCTCGAGGAGCACGCCCGTCCTGGCCGCGAGCGCGGGCTCGAGCTCGAGCCGCTCGCGCACGAGCTCGTCGGGGAAGATCCTGTAGAAGTAGTAGAAGACCTGCCAGGCGTTCAGGAGGTTCGAGTCGAGCAGCTCCCAGCGGAGCTCGTCCTCGAGCTCGTCGAGCCGGACGGCGACGCAGGCCACGTCCTCCTCGCACTCCTCGAGAATGGAGTCCGCGGTCGCTTCGAGCTCGTCGGCGGGCTCGTACCACTCCCCCTCGTCGTCCTCCGTCTCCTCGGCGTAGCCGTAGTCGTCGAGGTCGTCGGGCTCCGCCTCCAGCTCCCTGTCCGTGCCGGTCATACCTGCATTGAAGGTATGGACCCGGCGATTTAATTTTTATGCTCGGGGACCGACCGATCCGGGCATGCATATACGCGGATGGGCCGAGCTCGGGGGCCGTCGCCTCGGCCGGGACGAGCTCCGCGAGCTCGTCCGTTCGGGCGACCCCCGCGTCGGCCGGCTCGGCGGAGAGTTCTGCCTCGCGGTCGACGACTGGCGCGCCCGCGACCGCCTGGGCATCATCCCGGGCGACTGCCGGCCCGGGACCCTCGAACTGGACGGCGTGCCCGTGCTCCGGATCGAGCCGGAGGTGCCCGACCTCCCGCTCGCGGACGCGATCAAGCGGGCCGTGGCCCTCCGCTCCGACGAGGGGGTGACGGCGCTCTCGGGCGGCGTGGACTCGACCCTGGTCGCGGCCCTCGCGGGCCGCCCCTGCATCGCCGTGGGGGTGGCCGGGAGCCACGACCTCGACCGGGCCCGGCGCGCAGCCGACCTTCTGGGCCTCGACCTCACGGAGGTCGAGGTCTCCCCGTGCCGGGTCGAGGAGGCGCTCGGCGCGGTCATACCGGTGATCCCCGACCCGACGAACCCCGTCGAGGCCGCGATCGCGGCCACGCTCTTCTTCGTGGCCGAGTGGGCCGGCGCCCACGGGTACGAATGCATCCTCGCCGGGCAGGGGGCCGACGAGCTCTTCGGCGGGTACGCCCGGTACCTCGAGGGCGGCGCCTCGGCCGAGCTGCTCGCCCGGGACTTCGCCTCCCTCCCGGTCCAGAGCGCACGCGACCAGGCCGTGGCCGGGCTCTTCGGCTGCACCTTCTCCCTGCCCTACCTCGACTGCGGAGTGGTGCGGGCCGCCCGCGCGCTTCCGCCGGCCTCGCTCGTCTCCGGCGGCCTGGGCAAGCAGCCCCTCAGGGCGGTCGCCGCGGGCCGCATTCCGGCCGAGATCGCCGCGTATCCCAAGAAAGCGATGCAGTACGGCTCGGGGATCTGGCGCGAGGTGCGGCGACTGTCACGTCATAACGGTTATAAAAACTCGGTGCAAGGGTACTTAATCACCCTGGAGAGGAACGCACATGGTCGATGAGAGCGAGGTCCGGCGGGTGGCCGGGCTCGCGGACATACGGATCCCCGACGACGAGCTGCCGACCTTCACNNTCAACCGGATCCTCGAATACTTCGACGTCCTGGACACGCTCGAGGGCGAGGGCGGCGCCGAGCGGACGCTGCACACGGTCCTGCGCGAGGACGAGCCCTGCCCGTCCCTGCCGCGGGAGGCGGTCCTCGGCAACGCGCCGGCCGACGAGGACGGGTTCGTCAAAGCCCCGCGGGTGATGTGATGGACGATCTGTACAACGCCTACATCACGCGCCTGTCGATCCCCGGCGCCCCGGCGGGCCCGCTCGCCGGGCGGACGGTCGCGGTCAAGGACAACATCTCGACCTGCGGGTGCCCGACCTCCTGCGGCTCGCGGATCCTCGCGGGCTACGTCCCGCCGTACGACGCCCACGCGGTCGCCCTGGTTCGGGCGGCCGGCGGCGAGATCAACGGCAAGACCAACATGGACGAGTTC
>DUGU01000208.1 GCA_013331215.1 Methanoregulaceae archaeon | reverse complement strand
TACACGCACCCCGAGCGCGTGGCCGGCGCGCCGCCGCTACCTGGAGCGGGGCAGGACGTCTGACGCGGGGAGAGGCCCCCGCGCTCCCCTCGAGAACCTCCGGGTCCTCGACGAGGAATCGGCGCTCCACCGACCTCCGATCGGCTTCGACAGAGAGAAGAACAGCGGGATTGCCCGACGGATCGGACATTCGAGACCTCGATCGCACCGGCCGCGGGGTGCCAAGCCGTTTCCTCGATGCCGACCGCGAAGGCGAAACTGGAGTTCGTGCAGACCTTCGATGCCGAGATCGACCGGGACAGGGTCCGGGCCGCCGAGACCCCCATCGCTGGCCGTGGCCCGCCCGCGGCGTCCTGTGGGGGAGACCCGCCGTGTACCTATCTCGATGGCGGCAATTATTACCGGCTGGTCGTTAGTTATTCCGCAGCAGGACGTAGATCGCCGTGGAATTTCAAGATCGTGAATAACTCCGTGCCCGGGTGGCAGAGTGGCGATGCGTCCGACTGCAGATTGGAGCATGTGAGTTCGATTCTCACCCCGGGCTTGCTCGAGAGGAGTGCCGGGTGATGGGGCCCGGATACGGATCGCATCCGGTACCCTCGCCATAACGAGAGGGCGTGCGGATCGTGCACTCGCGAAAGCGCGCCGGGGCTCGCGAGAAGATATGCGATCCGAAAAAGAGGTCAGAGGGCCTGGACCAGGCTCTGCCGGGAGACCGCGCCCAGGACGTGCCCGTTGTCCACGACCGGGACGCCGCTGATCTTGCGCTGAAGCATGGTCTCGACCAGGTCGGCGACCTGCATCTCGGGCGGGACCGAGATCAGCGGCGTGGACATGATGTCGCTGACGATCAGGTTCCGGATCCGGTGGTCCTGGAACCGGTCGGCCACGTCCTCGCGGAACGCGGCCATCGAGCGCGCCACGTCGGTCTCGGTCACCATGCCGAGCAGCTCGGCGCCGTTCGCGACCACGTAGCGGTTCGCCCCGTCGTCGAGCATACGGCGCCGGAGGTGGACCACGCGCTCATCGGGCGAGACGACCGCGACCTTCTCCATCACCTGGTCGACCGAGCCCGCGGGACGCATCACCTTGAGCAGGTCGCCCCGCGTCACCTGGCCGATCGGCCGGTGGTCGCCATCGAGCACGACCACGAGTTTGTAGGTCTGCAGCAACGGGACCACGACGTCGAGGGTCTCGTCCCCGTAGGCCGAGGTGAACTCCTCCTCGACCACGTTTGCGACGTGGATCTGGTTCGGCGAGACGTTCGCACTCCGCTTCGATCCGATCGCCTCCGCGATCGACCGGCGCGAAACCGTCCCGACCACCGTGCCGTTGTTGGTCACGACCAGGGGGTCGATCTCCTGGTCGAGCATTCGATCGAGCGCCTCGGTGATCACCGCCGACTTCGCGATCGTCACAGGCCTGGACATGATGTCCTTAATAAATAAGGTCTGGTTCATGTGGCAACCCCCTTAATTATATCATCTCGCGTGATAATGCCTTTGATGTCGCCGTCCTCGACGACGACGAGGCTGTTGATCCCTTTCTCTCGCATTCTCCGGACCGCCTCGGCGATCGGAGCGCCTTGCGGCGTGGTCTCGACCGGCTGGCTCATCAGGTCCTCGGCGATGGCCGAGACGTCGCGCACATACCGGAGCGTCTTCTGCCCGCCGGGAGCGTCGCGCCGGAGCATGGTCACTTCGCGGTCGGGTTCGCCGGGCACCCGGCCGACGTACTCGTAGAAGGCGAGGTTCGACTCGGTGATGATCCCGGCGAGCGTCCCGTCGTCGTTGACCACCACGAGCTTGTCGTCGCGCTCGCTCGCGAGGTCGACCACGTGGTCGAGCGAGTGGTAGCGGGAGATGGTCACGACATCGCCCATCAGGTCGCCGACCGTCGCCTCGAGCCGCTCGACCGAGACCGAACCGAGCAGGTCGGTCTTGGTCACGATCCCGACGAGGGTGCAGTTCTCGACCACGGGCAGCCCGCTGATGCCGTACTCGACCATGGCCGCGGCCACGGTCCGGGTCGAAGCGTCGGCCGCGACGCTGACCGGGTCGGGGGTCATGAGCAGGCTCGCCGGCACCCGGTCGATCGGCCGGCGCCGCCAGGTCGGCTCTGCCTGCCGGAGCCGATACCCGAGGTCCTTCTTGGTGATGATGCCGGCGAGCCGATCCTCGTCCACGACCGGCAGGCGCGAACATCTGAACCGGATCATCTGATTCCGGGCATGAGCGGCCGAGTCGTTCGGCCCGACCACGTGGACCGGCGCGGACATCACGTCCGAGGCTCGCATCAGCCGTTCGCCTCCGCAAACGCCCGAACGAGATCGAACTCCGTCACCAGGCCGATCAGGCGCGAGTCCTCGATCACGGGGAGGGCCCCGATCCCGCGCTCGAGCATGGCCCGTGCCGCCGCGGTGATCGGGACCTCGGGCGTGGTCGTGACGAGCTCTCCCTTCATCAGGGTCCGCACGGGCAGGTCCGTCACCTCCGCCACATTTCCGGTCACGAGCCGGTCGAAGACCTCGCCGGTCCCCATGTACCGGACGATATCGGTCGAGGTGATGATCCCGAAGAGGACGTCCTCCGAGACCACGGGCAGGCGTCGGAACCGGCACCGGCCCATCTCGCGGGTCGCTGCCCCGATCGTCGCGTCGGGGGCGGTCACCCGCAGCGCTGTCGACATCACGTCCTCGACCGAGAGCATGCTCGCCCCGGTCCCGAGCAGGCGCAGCACGTCCCGTTCGGTCACGATTCCGCGGAGGATCTCGTCCGCGTCGACGATCGGCAGGCCCCCGATCTTCTGGCCGAGGATCAGGGCGAGCGCGTCGGCGATCGTCTCCGTGGTCCTGAGCGAGAGGTAGTGGCCGCTCATGATCTCGCGCACCGACTCGTTCACGGCCGCGAGCAGGTTGCCTCCGTGCTTGACCGTGACCAGGGTCTGCTTATCGCCGCCGCCGAGCAGGTTGATGATATCGGACGCGGTCATGATCCCGCGCATGCGGTGCGTGCCGGGGTCCGTCACCGGCAACCGTCGAAAGCCGCAGGTGGTCATGGTCTGGGCCGCTCCGATGATCGCCATCGTCGGCGGGACCGAGACGACCCTTGTCGTCGCGATCGCCATGATCTCGCCCATGTGGGGCGCCACGCGAGAGTCGAACTCGACCGGACCGCGGTCGAGCTTGCCCGGCATCTTGAGGAGTCGGTCCGATGCCTTGTGGTTGAATCCGTTCCCCTGCATGTGTCACCTTTCAGGTTGCGGTGATCGCGATGGCCCGCAGCACGTCGTGACGGTCGATGATCCCGACGACACGGCCGTGCTCGACGACCGGGAGCCGGCTGATGTCGTGCCGGCAGATCAGGGCGGCCGCGTCGCGGACGGCCGTGTCCGGCGCGGTCGCTATGGCGGGCGTGGTCATGACGGCCTCGACCGCGAGCTTCCCGTCCGTCGCCTGGCGGGTCCGGCCCGAGGCGAGCAGGTCCCTCCGCGAGATCATGCCCACGAGCTGCCGCCGCTTGAGGACGGGAAATGCCGAGAACCCGCTCTCCTGCACGAGGGCCTGGACCCGCGAGACCGGGTCCTCGGCCTCGACCGTCACGACGCGGGTCGACATCAGCTCCGAGACCAGGCCCCGGGGCTCGTGGCGGGAGAGCAGGATCGGAAAGACCTCGGCGAGCAGGACCCCCCCGAGCACGCATCCGTCCGGTCCGGCAACCGCGACCGAGTCGGTCCGATACTCGCGCATCAACGCGCCGACCCGCTCCAGGCTCGCATCGGGCGCCACCGACGGGGCCTCGCGCACGAACCCGTCCACGGTCACGTTCGACCGGGTCGCGCCGACCCGGAGGACATCCGAGATGTCGATGTACCCGGCGAGCGCGCCGCGTCCGTCCACGACGAGCGCCTCGCGGAAGTGGTCGTCGCGCAGGACGGACCGGGCCCGGGTCGCCCGGTCATCGGAGGAGAGCAGCGGAACCTCGCGGAGAAGGTCGGCTGCCGACTTCATCAGAGATGCTCCTCGGCTCGGCAGTTGGAGCAGAGTTGCTGGCCGTCGGTCCGGATGAGGTCCGAGGAGATCAGCCCGCACCGGTCGCAGACTCCGCTCTCGTACCCGTCGTCGACCCGGTTGATCGTGATCAGGTCGTTCATGATCTCATTGATCTCGTTCGCGACGGTCAGGAGATCCCGGACGGTCACGATCCCGATCACCTGATGGTTCTCGTCGACCACCGGCAGGCGGCGGACTCCGTGGCGGACCATCTGGTAGGCCGCCTCCGAGACGGTCTTCTCTGCGCCGATCGTGATCAGGGGGGTGGACATGATGTCGCTGACCGGCACCTCTCCCGGCCGGCGATCGTGAGCCACGACCTTGCAGTTGATATCCTGCTCGGTCGCGATGCCGATCGGCAGGCGGTTCTCGAGCACAATGACGCTGCCTACGTCGGCGCGACACATGGCCCGGGCTGCGTCGGCGACCGTGGCGTTGAAATCGATGGTCGTCGGGTTGTGGCGCATCATCTCTTTGAGCTGTACCCTGGTCTCCAGATGCATGGCGTCGGACGACTTCATCGGGTGCTTCCCCCCTGTACTGGCGTATCTGTCATTATAGTTCATTAAGGTTTTCCGAGATCGATTCTCCGCGGTCTTTTTCGAAATTCGGGCCGTTCTCCGGCTCGACGAGACAGGATAGGCACCTCTCGGATAAAAGGGTTCGCCATGTCGGGGGTGCCCCGGGCGAATGCTATCAAAGGGCTCATTATCCATGAGCCATAACATTTCTACCATCATCGATCGGTGTGCTGCATGGATATCCTGACAAAGGCAAGGAAACGGTTCTCGCGGTTTTTGCGGGTCTTCTTCAAGAAGCGGCGGTCGCGGATCGGCATCTACGGCCCGCCGAACGCGGGCAAGACCACGCTCGCCAACAGGATCGTCCGCGACTGGACCGGAGACGCACTCGGCCCCGTTTCGGAGATCCCCCACGAGACACGGCGCGCCCGACGGAAAGAGGACGTGACCATCTCGAACGCGAACGGGGATTCGATCGTGATCGATATCGTCGATACGCCCGGGGTCACGACCAAGATCGACTACCACGAGTTCACCGAGTACGGGATCGAGAAGGAGGACGCGGTCAAGCGTGCGCGGGAGGCGACCGAGGGGGTGGCCGAGGCCATGCACTGGCTCCGCGAGGACATCGACGGCGTGATCTACATGCTCGACGCGACCCTCGACCCGTTCGCCCAGGTCAATATCATGATGGTCGGGATCATCGAGTCGCGGAACCTGCCCGTGGTGATCGTCGCGAACAAGATCGATCTGCCCGACGCCGCCCCGGGCAGGATCAAGTCCGCGTTCCCGCAGCACCCCGTCATCTCCATCTCGGGCCTCGAGGGGACGAACGTTGACGAGCTCTACGAGAAGATGATCGAGTTCTTCGGGTGATCTGGTCATGATTCAGGGAGTACAACTGGACCTGATCTCCGAGGAGCGGCTCGCGCGCCTCACCGCGATGGAGAAGATCCGGCTGATCCTCGACGAGGTGATGGCCGGCAACATCGTGGTTCTCGAGAAGGGGCTCTCGCCCGAGGAGTCGAGCAAGCTGATCGAGATGACCATGATGGAGATCAACCCCGACGGCTTCTCGGGGATCGAGATGGAGACCTACCCGGCCCGCTCGGCGAGCGGCGGCTTCTTCGCACGCCTCTTCGGGAACCGCGAGCCGACCTCGCGGCTGACCGTGATCGGCCCCGCGAACCAGCTCAAGATGCTCCGAAAGGAGCGAGACCTTATCAGTGCCTGGGTCTCATCGCGGTAACCATGCCCCACAAGTGCACGACCTGCGGGCGCGAGTTCGAGGACGGCTCGCAGGACGTCCTCCACGGATGCCCGAGCTGCGGCGGCAAGCGCTTTCTCTACGTCCGGGCGGAGGAGCGACACCGCGACGTGCTCGAGGAGACGCCGCTCGAGGCGCTCGTGGAGGAGGCCTCGCCCGAGGACGTGCACGAGATTCCCGAAGCCGCGGAGGAGCCGGTGCGGCCCCTTCACGAGTCGATCGAGACGATCAGGATCACCGGGCCCGGGTCGTACGAGATCAACATCGAGCGGCTCTCCAAGTCGGACGAGATGGTGATCGGCCTGGGCAAGGAAGGGCTCTACGGCGTCGACATCCTCTCGATGGGCAAACGGCGGCGACGTTCCTTCCCCCGGGGCCGGAAAAAAGACGGCGACCTCTAGGCGGGACTATCGAAGGCGGTCCGGCAACTGGCCGAAAGCCGCAGGAAAGCGGCCTGCTGGAGGAGCCGACGGGGAGGGCACATTCCGGTGGTTCGGCCCCGTCAAAGCACACCCGTCACCAGGATCGAACCTCCAGGATTCCTCGCCGAGACCGATTGCCCCTCGGGGCACACCGGTCGTCTCGACTCCGCGGCCTTCGAGGTCGCGGGGGCGAATGGGTCCACGGTCGCGACGATCGGGACCGGGGCTGCCGGTAGTGCCGACCCGCCGCACCCTCGTCTCGCTCGTGCGCGAGCGTGGCGAACGTGAGCAGCCCGAGCGGGACCGCGAAGGAGCCGCGCTCGATTGTGCGCGTGGTCGAACCGATACTGTCGTCCTCGCTTCGGGTTGTTCACTCGCGTCGATCGACGGTGATCATTTCCCGATCCCGCGGCGTCGGTACCGGCAGGGAAACGGGAGATCCCCTGATGGTCCCCCGATCCGGGCCTCGCCGCCCTCGTGCATTCGCTGACGGGCGCCGGACGAGACGAGTGAAGGGACGGGGGACCCGCCCGGCGCGAGGTCCGGCGGCAGGGGACACTGTTGACCCCGGCTTGCTTTGATCGGGAAAAATTGCCGGCCGCCGTCGATCCCGAATACAGGACCGATCCGGGGCCGGACCGCCGGCCGCCGAAGGACCCCTGATCGCGGGACACCGCTCGCTCGCTCCGGACGCCGCGCGCTCCGTAACGCGCGGTGCCCGGCCGTCTCTTCTCACGCGTTCGGTTCGATGTGGAGGTTCCCGTCGAGCGCGACGTGGCTCCGGAACTGGGTGTCGGTCAGCTGCTCCATGTTCTGTTGCTTGTACTGCTCCCGGTGCGTGTCGTAGTACTGGTAGAAGTTCTGGTCCACGGTGTAGACCTGGTCCGTCTCGGGATTGTAGACCCGGTCCCGGTTGAGGGTGTAGTCCGTGAACTTCTCCATGAAGATATCCTCGTTCTCCTGCTTCGCGTACCAGTCCTCGAGCTGCTTCTCCCACGCATCGCTCCCCGAACTGCCGCCCGACCCGCCCGAGCGGGAGCCGGCGCCCCAGGAGGCGGCCAGGACGTTCCTGCATCCGGCGATCGTCGCCTGGCTGTAGTCGATCGAGAAGAACGACTCCAGGAGGACCGGGGCGTCGGCCTCCCAGGCGGACGTCGGAGCGTAGACTCCCCAGAGGTACTCGACGGCGGTGAAGTACCCGCCGCCGACCTGCGAGGTGCCGACCATGAACGACCCGGTCGTCGGCGTGCCGCTGTTGGAGAACGAGATACACATCGCCTTGGCGGTGACCGAGCCCGAATTCAACGCCGAGAGGTCCGTGTCCTCGTACGAGAGTATGCGCACGTCCGAGATCGTCGAGAAGTCCTGCCGGAGGTAGGTCGTCAGGTAGTCCTCGGGGCTCACCCCCGGCGGCAGGGTCGCACCCGGGTCCTTGTGAAGGCCGTTGAGGAAGACCACGCCGCGGGTATTCCGGGGATCCGCCGCGATCAGGCCGCTGCAGAGCGGGAAGACCTGCGGGCTCCATCCGGCGGGGACCTTCATCGTCACTCCCCCGTCCAGCTGGCGTTCGCTCAGGGGGCCGAGGCTGCTCCCAACCATGGCGGACGTCGCCGCCCCGGAAGAGGCGGGCTGGAGCACCTCGAAACTCCCGGCGATCGACCGCAGCAGGGG
>DUGU01000252.1 GCA_013331215.1 Methanoregulaceae archaeon | reverse complement strand
AGCGCTCACCTCCATCACGACCTTCGAGCGGCAGCTGACCGACGACGGGACCCTGATCCTGAAGTTCTTCCTGCAGATCAGCAAAGAGGAGCAGCGGCGCCGGCTGCTCGCGCGGGAACGCGACCCACTGACCGCGTGGATGATTACGCAGAACGACTGGGATTTCCACCGGCAGTACGACGAGCTGATCCCGGTCATTCAGCGAATACAGGAGAGGACGGAGGCGCCCTGGGCTCCCTGGCGCAGGGTCGAGGCCGACGATCCCGGCCCGGCGATCGAGGACGTGCTCTCGAACGTGGTAAAGCGGCTCCGAGCCAGGCTCGACGAGCCCGGGACCGCCGAAGGACGCCGTGCGACGACATTCCCACCGATTGGCGGCGATTCTCCGCTCGACCGCGCGGACCTCTCGTGCAACACGAGCAGGCACGAGTATGAGCGCGTTGCTCCCGAGTGCCAGGCAGAGTTGCGCGCCGCTCAGTACTCGCTGTACCGGCGGCGGATTCCGCTCATGCTTGTCTACGAGGGGTGGGACGCGGCCGGAAAGGGAGGGTCGATCAAACGGCTGACCCTGCCGATGAACCCGCGCGGCTGCACGGTCGTGCCGATCGGCCGGCCGACGGAGAACGAGCTCGCCCACCACTACCTCTGGAGATTTTACCAGCAATTCCCGCCGGCCGGCGAGATCCGGGTCTTCGACCGGTCGTGGTACGGGCGCGTCCTCGTCGAGCGGGTGGAGGGGCTCGCCACGGAGCCGCAGTGGCGGCGGGCGTACAACGAGATCAACGAGATGGAGCGGGCGTACGTCGAGAACGGCGGCGGGCTGGTCAAGTTCTGGCTCGAGATCGACGCCGGGACCCAGCTCCGGAGGTTCCGCGAGCGCGAGGAGAACCCCGACAAGCGGTGGAAGATCACCGAGGAGGACTGGCGAAACAGGGAGAAGTGGGAGCAGTACGCGGTAGCCGTGCGAGAGATGATCGCCCGGACGCACACGCGCCACGGCCCCTGGACCGTGATAGAGTCCAACGACAAGCTGTTCGCCCGAATCAAGGCGCAGCGAACCGTGATCGAGTATGTGAACGGCCTGATCTAGGGGAGGTTCCCCTCGCCGAGGCAGTCGCGCTGCCGGGCTTCGCTCATTCCGATCAGCAGCTCGAAGACCTGCTGCACGGCCGTCGCATCGACCCCGCGCTCGACCGCACGCTCGAAGACCCGGTCTAGGACGGCCTGCCGCTGCCCCTCGTTGCGGACGGGCAGGTGCCCCATGTACTTCAGGCGAGCGACACGGCCGGCGCAGTCCTGCCGCCGGCCGATCAGGTCGATGATCTCTCCGTCGATCCGCTCGATCTCGTCCCGTAGCTCTTCCAGCGTCGCCATACCGGATCAGGATCTGTGGACGGCGTGATAAAGGAGTCGCCCGGATAGCTCTCCCGCCCCCGGATGCGACGAGGCCGCGGGCGCGGGGATGTGACAACAATCGCGCTGCTGAACGTCCTGCTGAACGTACTTTTGTCGACGCATTTCTCTCCAATCCGAGAACGCGAACCGATACAACCATATCACCCTACGTATGTTAAGCAGAACCGGTACATAGAGCGGACGCGCGTAGCGTTTGCCGGTCTCTCTGTAATCGCGTCTGCTGTCACATCCGTCGCCGATCTCCAAGCATTCGTTCCCGATATCCGAGACGCCGTCGAAATACCCGTTTCCGGTACGTTCAGCAGACACACAACACCGCGGGTTGCTGTCATCCGTCCGACCGAACAGCCGGACCCGGCGGGAGGAACGACAACGCGAACGCCGCAGTCGGGGCGAGCGTGCGGCGGCAAAACTGGAAATACCCGCGGACCCGAACTCTATGGGATCGCCAGATGCTCGAACGAATACCCCGCCGCGAACGGATCGACCTCGTCATCGCCTGGCTCGCGATCGCGGTCGCGTTCACGATTGCCGGGTTCAACCTGCTGGGTGGCGGAATTCAACCCGCCTTCGCTCTCATCGCCTTCCTGGTGTCGCTCCTCACGGTCGGGGTCGGGTTCGTGCTCCACGAACTCGCCCACAAGTTCACGGCCTTGCACTTCGGGTACTGGGCCGAGTTCCGAAAGGACAACCAGATGCTCCTGATCGCGGTCGTCCTGGCCGCTATCGCCGGCGTGGTCTTCGCCGCCCCGGGCGCGACCGTGGTCTACGGGGACCGGATCGGCCGGCGCGAGAATGGGCTGATCTCGGCGTCCGGCCCTGCGACGAGCCTCGTGCTCGCTCTCGGCTTTCTCATCCTCGCCGTCATCCCACTCGGGCCCCTGATCCAGTATATCGGCCTTAGGGGATTCCAGATCAACGCGATGATCGCCGCCTTCAATATGCTCCCGGTCTCGGTCCTCGACGGCCGGAAAGTTCTGGCCTGGAACGCCGCGGTCTTCGCGGTCCTGATCGTCGCGGCCTTCGCCCTGACGTACGTCGCCCTCGCACCGGGTGTACTAGGACAACTATCATCTATCTTTTAGACGCATCTTATGGAGATGAGCAGAGAGAAACTTGCCGTATTCGTGCTGATCGCGCTCTGCGCGACGCTCCTCGCGGCGGGCTGCACCACGTCGACCGGCACCGGCTCGGCGACGCCGACCGCCACGAAGGCGGTCACGACCCCCACCCCCACCGCCGCTCCGGCGGGGACAAACACGACAACCGCAATCCCCGCATCCAAGCAGGCCGTGCTCCACACGACCAAGGGCGACATCACGATCGCGCTCTATGACGATATGCCGGTGACGACCGGCAACTTCGAGAAACTGGTCCGCCAGGGTTTCTACAGCAACGTCACATTCCACCGCGTTATCGACAAATTCATGATCCAGGGCGGCGACCCTACCGGAACCGGCTCGGGCAACCCCGGCTTCACGATCAAGGACGAGTTCCCAACGGCCCGGCAGAACCGGAATGACCGCGGCACGATCGCGATGGCGAACGCGGGCCCGAACACGGGCAGCTCGCAGTTCTTCATCAACCTCGTGAACAACAACTACCTCGACACCAAGCACCCGGTCTTCGGACGGGTCGTGAAGGGAATGGACGTGGTCGACGCGATCGGAAAGGTCCCGGTAGTCGACACGGTCTACAATCGGCCGGTTACACCGGTCGTGATCACCTCGGCCGAGATGCTCTGACGGGCACCATCCTCACTCCTTTTTCGGCGTCCCCCTGTGTGACCGCGGTCAGCGCGGTTCGCCCGGTGATTGCGACCGTCCCGGCCCGGCAGGGCTCCGGAATACGGCGTCCATCCCGCTGACCTATATAGTACATGAGGGTAAGTACCTCACGAGAGACGACCATGACCCCCACAATACCCGCATCCAGGCAGGCCGTGCTCAAGACGAGCATGGGCGAGATCACGATCGCGCTCTACGATGATATGCCGGTGACGGCCGGCAACTTCGAGAAGCTGGTCCGCGAGGGCTTCTACTCCAACGTCCCCTTCCAACGCGTCATCGACCGGTTCATGATCCAGGGCGGCGACCCCACGGGCACCGGAACGGGCGGCCCGGGCTACACGATCGAGGACGAGTTCCCGACCGCCCGAAAGAACCGGAACGACCGCGGAACGGTCTCGATGGCGAACGCGGGACCGAACACGGGCGGCTCCCAGTTCTTCATCAACCTCGTGGACAACAACTACCTCGACACCAAGCACCCGGTCTTCGGAAAGGTCGTGAAGGGGATGGACGTGGTCGACGCGATCGGGAAGGTGACTGTCGACGCCCGGGACCGGCCGGTGACGCCGGTCGTGATCATGTCGGCCGCGATGGCCTGAACTCTCTCGCTTTTTTCTCTCCGGCACCCCCAATCCGTCCGATCCGGGCGACGGCAATCTTTATCTCAACCCTCGGCAAGAGATTCAGAGAACGAGGCATAGAATATGGGCAAACCGGTATTGATCGACTTCTACGCCGAATGGTGCGGACCCTGCAAGATGCAGACCCCCATCATCGAGAAACTGAAGGAGCGCATGGGCGACAAGATCGAGGTCCGCAAGCTCGATGTCGACCAGAACATGAAGGAGGCGACCGACTACCGGATCAGCGTGGTCCCGACCCTCGTGATCGAGAAGGACGGTAAGGTCGTCAGGCGCCTCGAGGGCGTGACCGGCGCGGCCGAGCTCGAGCAGATCCTGGCGCCGCTGGTGGCCGAGTGAAGATCGGCATCGTCGGCGGGACCGGGGATATCGGCGAGGGGATGGCCATGCGCCTCTCACAGACGCACGATGTCCGGCTCGGCTCCCGCGACGTCACGAAGGCCGGCGAGGCGAGCCGTGAGTGCCACCTCCAGGTCGAAGGGCGAGGGTTGCCCTGCGCCATCGACGGCAGCTCGAACCAGGAGGCGGCCGACTTCGGCGAGATGGTGATCCTGGCGATTCCCTTCAAGCACCTTATCCCGACTATCGAGTCCGTCTCCGGCCTCGAGGGAAAGGTCGTGGTCTCGCCGGTCAATCCGATGGAGCGCCGCGAGTTCTTCACGTACGTCCCGCCGGCGGAAGGGTCTGCAGCGCAGCTCGTGCAGCGGCTCCTGCCCGAGTCGAAGGTCGTGGCCGCGTTCAACGTGATCGCGGCGAACCGGTGGAAGGCGCTCGACGAGCCGCTCGACTACGCCGTTCCGGTCTGCGGCGACGACCAGGCGGCCAAGCGGGCGGTCCTTGACCTGGTCGCATGCGTGCCCCGCCTGCAGGGCTACGACGCGGGCCCGCTCGGGACGGCCTGCATGGTCGAGTGCATCACCCCCCTGCTCCTGAACGTGGCGCGGTACAACAAGATGCGTGATGTCGGGATCCAGTTCCGCTAGGGACCGGGTCCAGGCGTTGGTCGCGGTGCTCGGCGAGCACTTCGGCCCGCTCCCCTGGTGGCGGGCGCCGCCGGAGGAAGTGATGATCGGCGCGATCCTGGTCCAGCAGACGCGCTGGGAGAACGCGGAGCGCGCCCTCGAAGAGCTGCGGGGGGCCGGGCTTCTTTCGCTCGAAGCGATCGACCGGGCCCCGGCCGAAGCGATCGAGGAGGCCGTCCACTGCGCCGGCTTCTTTCGCGTGAAGACCCGCAGGCTGAAAGCGCTCGCACGGTTCGTGCTCGGGACGTTCGGTTCGATCGAGGGGATGGTGAACGCCCCCACGGACGAGCTCCGGCGCGGACTCCTCGGGGTTCCGGGCATCGGCGAGGAGACGGCCGACGCGATCCTCTGCTACGCCTTCGACCGCTGCTCCTTCGTGATCGACGCGTACACGCGCCGCCTCTGCGCCTGCGCCAGGGTCGAGGAGCCCGCCGAAGGGTACCGCGGCCTCTTCGAGGCGGTCCTATCCCGGGAGAACGCCGGGTACCGCCAGACCCATGCGCATATCGTCGAGTATGGTAAAAGGTACTGCAGCAGGAGACGGTGTGAGGAATGCTCGATCAGGAGTTCGGACGCATAGGCCGGCGGCTCTTCGCCGAGGGGCTCGTCGGCGCGACCTTCGGGAACATGTCCGTGCGCGAGGGCGAGTCCCTGCAGGTCACCCGGACCGGGTGCTGCCTCGACGAGCCCGGGATGCCGGTGAAGGTGCCGCTCGCGGGCGAGGCCCCGGCGGGCGCCTCGTCCGAGTACCGGGTCCACCGCGCCGTGTACCTCGGGACCGGGTACCGAGCAATCGTCCATGCCCATCCCGTCCACGCGGTCGCGGCATCGCTCCTCCATGACGCGGTCGAGCCGATCGACTCGGAGGGGAAGATGCTCTGCCCGCTAATCCCGGTGGTCGCGGGTAAGCCCGGCACGGACGAGCTCGCGGACGCCGTCGCGGAAGGGCTCGCGCGGGCGCCCGTGGTGATCGCACGGGGCCACGGGACCTTCGCTGGCGGCGTCACGCTCGACGAGGCCTGCCTCTACACCTCGCTCGCCGAACACGCCTGCCACGTGCTCCTCCTGGTCGAGGCGCACCGCCGGAGGTGACGTGCTCGCCATCGTCGGGGGCACGAGCCTCCTCGACTGCCCCCTCCCGCCCATCCGGGAGCGCACGGTCCCGACCCCGTTCGGATCGGCATCCGTGCTCGCGGGCGACGACTTCCTGCTCCTGCTCCGGCACGGTGACGGCCGCCCCCCGCACCGGGTCAACCACCGCGCGAACTTGAGCGCGCTCGCGCTGCTCGGCGCGGACCGGGTCGTGCTGGTCGGGTCGACGGGCTCGCTCCGGGCCGAGCACGCCCCCGGCTCGCTCCTCGTCCCCGCCGACTACGCGACGACCACGACCGTGCCGACGATCCACGACCGGGCGATCGTCCACGTCTGCCCCGGGTTCTCGGACGTGCTCTCGAGGCGCCTCGCGGCGCTCGTGCCCGGGACGCATCACGGCGGCGTCTACGTCCAGACGCCGGGGCCGCGGCTGGAGACGAGGGCCGAGGTGCGAGCGCTCGCGCAGTACGCTGACGTTGTCGGAATGACCTGCGCCTCGGAGGCCGCGCTCGCGAACGAGCTCGAGTTGGAGGTGGCCGCGCTCTGCACGGTCGAGAACTATGCCCACGGGCTCGACGCTTGCCCGGTCTCGTTCGAGGCGATCGTCGAGGCGGCGCGGGCGAACGCCGACCGGATGGCCGCGATCGTGCAGCGGCTGATCGGGAAACTGTGACATGACCCAGGATACCGGGATCTTCGAGACCCGTTCGCCGCTCCTGCTCAGGGGCGTATGCCATAACGACCGCATCGTCGACGTCGTCGTCGGCGACGACGGCACGATCGCCGCCATCGGCGAGAACGCCGGGCGCGGCCACGAGTACGACCACGTAATCGAGGGGCGAGGCCGCGTCCTCCTTCCCGGGCTCGTGAACACGCATACGCACGCGGCCATGACCCTGCTCAGGGGGTACGCGGACGACATGCTCCTCCAGCCCTGGCTCGCCGAGCGGATCTGGCCGCTCGAGGCCCACCTGACCGGCGACGACGTCTACTGGGGCACGCGCCTCGCCTGTCTCGAGATGGTCGCGACCGGCACGGTCGGGTTCAACGACATGTACTTCTTCATGGAGTCGGCAGCCCGCGCCGTGGACGAGGCGGGCCTCCGCGCCCAGCTCAGCTACGGGTTCATCGATCTCTCCGATCCCGAGAAACGCGAGCACGAGTGCCGGGCCACGGAGGGGCTCGTGGACGCGGTCGCCCGGATGGCGAATCCGCGCATCACGGCGGCAATCGGGCCTCACGCGGTCTACACGGTCTCTGCAGAGGGGCTCCTCTGGTGCGCGGAGCTCGCCCGCAAGCGCGGCCTCGGGGTCCACGTCCACCTCGCCGAGACCGAGACCGAGGTGGCGGACGCGGTGCGCGCCACGGGCCGGCGGCCGGCCGCGCTCCTCGACGAGGCGGGCCTCCTCGGCCCGCGCACGGTCGCGGCTCACGGCTGCTGGCTCGACGACGCCGAGTGCCGACTCATAGGGGAGCGGGGAGCGACCGTCTCGCACAACCCGGCCTCGAACATGAAGCTCGCCACGGGCCGGGCCATGCCCTACCCGGCGCTGAAACGTGCCGGCGCCCGCGTCACGCTCGGGACGGACGGCGCCGCCTCGAACAACAGCCTCGACCTCTTCGGCGAGATGAAGACGGCCGCGCTCCTCCAGAAGTTCGCCTGGAACGATCCGACCGTTCTCCCGGCTCACGAGGCCCTCGCGCTCGCGACCGACTGTGCCCACGCGGCCCTCGGGTTTACGGGCGGCCGCCTCGAGGCGGGGGCGCCCGCGGACCTGATCCTGCTCGAGACCCGGACGCCCTGCAACACGCCGCTCCACAGCGCGGTCTCGAATGCGGTCTACGCCTGTTCCGGCGCCGCGGTCACGACCACGCTCTGCGCTGGCCGCGTCCTGATGCACGAGCGCGTCGTGCCGGGGGCGGACGAGGTTCTCGAGGGTGCTACCGGCGCTGCGATCGCTCTTGTCTCCCGTGCCCGCGGAGATGCGTGATGCCGAAGTCCCCAATGGGAACGGCCCTCAATAGGTCGCTATGGCGTTTTGCGAACATGTTTTCTTGCAGTGACCCCATCGGAGAGGGCCGGAAGGGTGGGGTCACGGCTCGGCAACCGCTGGTGGGTTCACCCACGCCGCCACGGTCTCCAGAGCCCGTTCGTCGCCGGGGAGAAGGTATAATGTGGCCACGGAGAGAATGAGTGATCGAGGAGACCGGGCGACGCTTCAGCCAGAATAAGGTGAAATAAATACGTGATGCACCCTCGCTCTTCCTCCGTGGATAAACCAGACTCCCGACCCGACGGCGGGCCAGCGGGGTCGTTCGTGATCTCCCTCGACTGCGAACTCTTCTGGGGAGTCCGCGACAAGCGGCGCCTCCAGGACTACCGCGAGAACCTCCTCGGCGATCGCCAGGTCGTCCCCCGCCTGCTCGACCTCTTCGACGAGTTCGACGTCCACGCCACCTGGGCCTTCGTGGGGTTCCTCTTCTACTCGGACCGGTCGAGCCTCTTCTCGAACCTTCCCGAGCGGCAGCCGCACTACGCGAACACTCGCTTCTCCCCCTACGGCGAGCTGGCCGAACTCGGCGAGAACGAGTCCCTCGACCCCTTCCGCTTCGGCGGGAGCCTGATCGAGGAGGTTCTCCGCCACCCGGGCCAGGAGGTCGCGAGCCACACCTTCTCGCACTTCTACTGCCTCGAGCAGGGCCAGACCCTCGAGGACTTCCGGGCCGACCTCGAGGCGAACTGCCGCGCGGCCCGGCGGTTCGGAATCGATCTGCGGAGCCTGGTCTTCCCCAGGAACCAGGTCAACCCGGACTACCTGGAGGTCTGTTACGACCTGGGTATCCGGGCCTACCGCGGGAACACCTCGTCCTGGCTGTACCGGGCCATGAACGAGGAGGAGGAGTTGAAACTCCGCCGGGCCCTGCGCTACGCCGACGCCTTCGTCAATCTCTCGGGGAACCGGATCGTGCGGCCGGACGGGGACGGATCGAAGGTCCCGGTCGACGTCAAGGCCTCGCGGTTCCTCTACCCGCAGTACTGGTGGTCCGCCCCCTTCGACGGCATGCGGGTGCGGCGGATCGCGAACGAGATGCGGGCCGCCGCCCGGGACGGCTACTGCTACCACATCTGGTGGCACCCTCACAACTTCGGGGTGAACCAGGAGGCGAACCTCCGGATCCTGCGCCGGATCCTGGAGGAGTACAGGACCCTGCACGATGAGTACGGCTTCGCAGCCCTCTCGATGAGCGAGGTCGCGGATCGTGCGCTCCCGCGGCCTGCGGCGTAAAAAAGAGACGTCCTGCCGGGGCGCTACGCCGTCTCGATCCGCGACGCGCTCTCGAGGCCGAGCTCGGCGATCGAGGCCTCGCGCATCTTGAACTTCTGGATCTTGCCCGAGACCGACATGGGGAAGTCGTCGACGAACTTGACGTACCGCGGGATCTTGAAATGCGCAATCTTTCCGACGCAGAAGCTGCGGATCTCGTCCGGCGTCGCCGTCTCGCCCTCCCTGAGCGCGACCCAGGCCATCAGTTCCTCGCCGTACTTCTCGTCGGGGACGCCGAT
>DUGU01000258.1 GCA_013331215.1 Methanoregulaceae archaeon | reverse complement strand
GGGGGCTAGTTTGCCACTATACCCCTGATCTATATGGGTGCCGTGCTCGGCGGCACAGCCCTTGAGAACGTCAAGCGTCACCCGACGATCGGCAACGGAGTCGTGATCGGGTCTGGAGCTGCCATCCTCGGTCCGATCACGGTCGGAGACCATGCGAAGATCGGAGCTGGTTCGGTGGTAATCCGGCCCGTCCCGGTCGGTGCGACCGTGGTCGGCGTGCCGGGAAGGATCGCGGGCGGAACCTGCGCCGTGGGGGAGCCGGCGTACGAGGAGTCGGGGGATGTGATGCCGGACCCGATGCTGCGGGTGATGAGCCGGCTCCTCGACCNNGGGGAACCAGCTGGAGGAGCGGCTCCGTGCACTCGAACGCGCCCTCCCCGGACCGTTGGGGGAGGACGCGCGCCTCGAGCTCACCCGCGAGGACGAGGTTCGGAACGCCCTCCGGACCGTCATCGACCCCGAAGTGGGGATCGACGTGGTCGACCTCGGGCTGATCCGGGAGATTCACGTCGACCCCCGGACCGGGGCGGCGACCGTGGACCTGATCCTGACTACCAAGGGTTGCCCGCTCGTGGACTACCTGACGGAGCAGGTCCGTCGGCGGACCGCGTCCCTGCCCGGGATCACCGACGCCGAGGTCCGAGTGCTGGACGAGCCCTGGGACTGGGACCGGTTCGTGAAGCAGCGGGGCAGTCTGAAGATCGTCTGATCCTGCCGGCAGACAGGAGGAGAGGCCCTCATCCTGCTCTGATTCCCCATCCCGAACTGCCTCGCGGCCTCCGGCAGGCAGGTCACGACTCCGCGCACTCCGGAGACAGTCAGGGTCCTTCTGCCGGACGGTTGCTATGGGGAAAAGTACAACGGGCGCTCACAGGTAGTACGCGGTCCGCGCCATGGGGGGAACGACGTTTTCAGATTCTCCCCGAGGTCGAAAAATGGGGCGATCAGGAGATGCTGGGGGTCAGGCAGTCCCGACCTCACCCCCTTGTGCTCCCGGCAGACTGTAGAGACTCTGACGGGCGTCGATGAAATAGAAGCGTTCGACGAGCAGGTTTTTCTCCTTCAGGCGCCCGATGGCGTACCGCACAGTCCGTGAAGGGAGGGCTGTCCTCTCGACCAGGTCCTTCTGGGTCAGCTGGCCGTCATTCTCCAGAACCTTGTAGACGAGCTTGGCCGACGGCGGAAGAGGGCCGATCTGCTGGGAGCCGTTAACGGCAAAAACGATCACTCATGGTCGTTCACTGATCCATACCGTATGAGTTCACTATTGTTAACTATTTCGGTCGGGGAAGGCCGTGATCGACCGGACCGCGTCCGGGTCCGCCCCCGATCTGCGCGCAAATTGTCTTGGAGTTCGTTCTCCAACGCCCGGAGAGAGCTTCTCAGCGAAACCGATCCCGGCAAAATTCACCGAAATCCTCATGCTTTTTGGGGCGTCTCACTCACAATCACCCTATGTCTCCCAGGACAGCCCTCATACTCATCGGACTGGTGGTCGCGGCCGCGGTCCTGGTCGCGGGATGCACGCAGTCGCCGGGACCATCGACGTCCACGCCGACACCCGCGCCCGGTACTGCCGGTACGCCGACCCAGGTGAATCTCCTCTACACTCAGGGAGTGGGCCCGATGCCCAATCTGCTCGCCACCCGGCAGATCGATGGCTACATCGCCTGGCAGCCGTACGTCGAGATCGCCAATGCAAGCGGCATCGGGACGATCGCCGTGTACTCTGCGGACCTTCCGCCGGCCGGTCAGTGGAAGGACCATCCAACCAATGTCCTGGTCGCGCGGAAGGACTTCGTCGCTCAGAACCTCGAGCTCACAGAGGCCCTCTCCGCTCTGACGATCCTCGTTGGCCAGTACATCACCGATCATCCCGACCGTGCTGCGAACATCACGGCCGACTGGCTCGTGGGTGGCAGCCCGTTCACGTTCGGCAACACCTCGGTCCCGTCAGAACCCGTGCTCCAGCGTGCGTTCACGACGGTCCGGTTCACCACCGACCCCTCCGACGCCTGGCAGCGAGGAGTGGACAAGTTCGTGACGGCCGAGAACGAACTCGGGTACCTGTCGGGCTCGCTCAGGAATGCGTCCGCCGATCAGCGCCCTGCTCTTCTTTACGACTTCGGGCCCTACGCGGCAGCGCGGCAGCAGGTCGCGGTCAAGCAGATCGCAACGCCGCCCAAGGCGACAGGTCCCGTCTCGCTCGGATACCTGCTGGCCGTGGACCACGCGGCCCTCTTCGTCGCGGTCAGGGACTGGCAGTACTTCAACGACACCTATGGGATCGCTCTCCGGCCGCGTGATGCGACGAAGAGCCGGCCAGATGTGGCCGACCTGATCGTGAACGGCGTGACGGTGGCCGAGGTGCGGCTGGTCACGGCTGATGCAGGGCCCGGCCTGATGCAGGCCGCCGCGACCAACAGTATCCAGGTCTCGTTCGTTGGTGTCCCGCCGGCTATCTCGGCGATCGATCGGGGAAATCCGATCACGATCCTGCACCCGGTCGACACCGAGGGGTCAGGCCTGGTTGTGGCGATGTAATCGCCAGCGACCGACTGGAA
>DUGU01000064.1 GCA_013331215.1 Methanoregulaceae archaeon | reverse complement strand
GGCAGTAACTGAGTAATCACCTTAATCTATTGATAACCCCTTAGGCCACACATTAAGATAAAAAAAAGTACCAATCTCGGACAAAAAGAGTGCCTTCGGGCGATGACTTTTTCTACTTCCTTCGAGACTCGATGCTTGGTGAAGGTGATGACAGTTGGACTATAACGGGTGCATCTGCCTGAGGAAAAGGAAACCGGTAACCCAGATGGCGATAGCCGACGACGATCGGCTCCGCGGCCCTCGACGGAACAGTGACGGCAACTGTAAGGCTCCTTCACGATCCGAGACCGGTACCGAACAGCGCGACGATGACCGCGGCGTGGAGCGTGATGAGGAGCGGCACCGCGACGACGAACCGCGTCTTTTGCGTCTTGTGATGGAAGACGCTCATACCGGCCAGCGCCCCGAAGGGGCCGGCGACGGCTGACAGGAGAAGCGTCCGCTCGGAGATCCGGCGCAGGCGCTGCCGGGCGCGCCGCTTGTCGGCCGCGTACAGGACGAGAACCGCGAGGTTCGCGACGACATAGACGGCCAGGGAGAGAAGGATCGGATCGATCGGAATCATTCGTGTTTGCACGGCGGCCTATTTGGCCGTTCCGCAGGTGTCCCGGATGCGAACGACGGAGCGATGGGAGACGGCGACGAGCCCCCGATTGTGATCTCGACTCGGAGGGGCGGGGTGCGAGAGACACCGACCGCGATACCGAGATCGGCACGGCCGGGCAACAGACGCGTCGGACGATGACCGCCTCCTGAGCTTCGAGGTCACGCTCTACCGCTCGGCTTCAAGGGACCAGAGCCCGGGGTAGCTCCTGACGAAACCGGCAGCAGTCAGGTCGAGCTCGGCACTGTACTCAAAGGCCGCGGCCTCGTACCAGTACCGTGACACCCCCGTCCGCCGGTAGATCTGGTCGAGAGGCTCGACGACGCAGTCGGGGAGACGAAGCCGGGCCGAAGTCACCGCAGCGGACTCCCCGATGGCGAGATTCAGGCGACGGATGGGGAGCAGGTTCGTGCACGGGCTGAAGCTCAGGTCGAGGTCGGCGAGTCCCGCGAGCTCCGGGTGTTCCCGCTTGTTGACCCGCCAGGCGCGAGCCTCGTCGACGGCGATGACGCACCGGACCGCCCGATTCCCGCAGTCTCCCTCGATTCGAGCCGAGATCGTTCGCCACTCGCTGTCGCAGGTCACCCTGTAGGCGAGGCGAACGGGCAGGCGGCCGTCGACGAAGACCGCATTCCCGGTCAATAACGGGCACTCCGCTCGGAAGGAGAGGCGGCAAAATTCGTGGCCCGGCAGGTCCAGTCGCCGCCAGAGCACGGACAGTCCCGCGCTGTCGCGTTTCCCGGGGCGTCGAGTCCCCCGGTCATCGTCCTTCACGGTCATCGGCGTTACGTTCCTGCAGGGCATGACATGATCGACCCATGCTCCACATACTCGTATCGGTCGGACGGAAGGAAAGCATGTTTTGACCACACGCCGTCGGCCTCGGGGTCCGGCCCGTGCGGCCGGCGCGTACGTCCCTACGCAAGAGCGCGGATCCTTCGGGGGACGGATACTCGATCGGACGGAAAGTCTTTCAATCAGGATTGTGCATGGCAGGAAGACGAACGGCATAGCACCGTTCGGCTGTTGAGGAGATACTATGGACCGATACGAGTGTCAGGTCTGCGGGTACATTTACGACCCGGAGGTTGGAGATTCGGTGGGTGGAATCCCGCCGGGGGTAGCGTTCGAGGAACTGCCGGACAACTGGGTCTGCCCCCAGTGCGGAGCCGGGAAGGACCAGTTCGTCCTGAAGGAGTGAGCGAAGTCGGCCTGGGGCCGGAGTCGCTCTCGGCCGCACCGGGCCTACAGGAACCCCCTCGCGCCGCCCGAAGCGGAGATCATCGGGCCGGGACGAGTTTCAGCACCTCGCCCGTCGCGGTGGACGGATCGGGGCCCATCTCCCTGTTTACCATCACGTAGACCTCGCGGGCCCGGTCCTCGCCGAACCCCCGGACATACGCGTTCACGTTTCCGTCCGGGGAGCCCGCAACCCGCACCTCGCGCGTCGTCCACATCCTGTTCTGCTCCGCCTTAACCCGGTCTGCCTCGAGCGGGTACGTTCCGAGATCGAAGCCCGGCGGCGGGGTCGCCACCAGGAGCCGGCCACCTTCCTCGACGCCTTCCGTGCCGCTCCAGTCGCCGAAGATGTACGCCCCCGCAAGCCCGGGCATCGCCGCTCCCCGGTAGACGAACCCGCCGACGATCGTCGTGCCCATGTCGTGCCCGATCTCGACGACCGGCCCTATCAGCGGTTCCCCGCGGGCCCCGATAGCTGGACAGGGGCCGGCCGGCGGGTGGTTGTGGTCGGCCGGGTCGAAGCAGTGCGTGCCCTCGCGGATGCGCCAGCCGTAGTTGCCGCCCTTCGCCACGACGTGGACCGACTCGAAGAGCGCCTGCCCGGCCGACGCGGTGATCAGCCGACCCGTCCGTGCGTCGAAGGAGAGATACGCCGGGTTCCGGAGGCCCATCGCGTAGATCTCGGGACGGAAGCCCGCGGCGTCGACGAACGGATTGTCGGACGGGATCGCGTACGCTCTCCCGTTCTCGCCGGGATGATCGATATCGATCCGGATGATCTTTCCGAGGAGCTGGGCGGGATCCTGCGCATTGCCCATGTCGGGGACGTGGCCCACGCCTTTGTCGTCCGCGCCGCCGCCGTCACCGAAGGCGAGGTAGAGGTATCCGTCGCCGGGCCCGAAGAGGATCGGGCCGCCGTTGTGGTTGTGGGCCGGTTTGTCGATGGTGAGGATGACCCGTTCCGTGGCGGGGTCTGCGCGGTTTGGGTCGTCTCGCGCGATCCCGAACTCGCTGAGGTGGTTCGTGCAGTTCCAGCCCTGAGGCCCCCCGGAGCGAAGCGGCGCGGAGTAGAAAACGAAGAACCGGCCGTTCTCCGCGTAACCCGGGTGAAACGCGAGCGAGAGGAGGCCGCGCTCGTCGTAGCGCCGGTTCAGCGGCACGAGCCGGTTGCGCAGGTCGAGGAACGGCTCTTCGAGGAGTCCCCCGCCGGGCGCGAATACGCGGATGAGCCCAATCTGGTCGACGATGAAGAGGCGCCCGGACCCGTCGTCAGGCTCGGTCAGCATCATCGGGGCCGCGAGGCCTTCAGCCACCCGCTCGAGCCCGACGACGGCCGGGGGTGTGGCAAGCTGCGTATACGACTGGCCGTCGCGGTACGTGCTCGCGAGCGGGGAGGCCTGATTCGTCAGGTCCGGCTGGGCTTGCGTTCGGGGAGACGGGACGGCGACTGGGCGGTGTTCGGGATCGGCGCTCATGGGCGCCCGTCGGTACGGGACCAGATAAACGTTTGCGTGGACGGAGGGCCGCTGCCGTCAGCGGCGGTAGACTGGCGGCCGGCCGGTCTTCCCCTTCATCCTCCGGTATCCCGAGCCGAGCTGCGCGTGCAGCCATTCGACCCGGTCCCGCTTCGCCTCCTCGCTCCGGAAGAGGTGGTCCGTGTCGTACCACCGGACGAGCTTCGGCTCGCTCGCCGCATCGCCCAGCCGTTGGCCGATCTCGCGGCCGAAGAGCTCGTCGCGCTCNNGGAGGAAGAGCCGGGACGGGCTGGCCGATGCGATGAACCGAGCCGGGTCGATCGGCGCCATCACGCTGCGGTAGTGCTCGAGGGCTTCGCCCGTGAGGGAGGGGATGTTCGCAACGGCCACGTCCGTGAAGCTCGGCGCGCCGGCCATCAGCACGAAGACGCGGAGGCGGCGCTCGACTCCCGCGAGCACGCCGCCCATGAGAGCGCCGAGGCTGTGGCCGACGTAGCCGAGCTGCGTGGCATCGGTGCCGGGCTGCGCCACGGCGAAGTCCACGGCCCGCCGCAGGTCGCGAACGATCGCGACAAAGAGGTCGCGGTTCTGCTCGGGCGTGCCGAGGGACCGGGCGAAGGCCTCGCCCGCGGCCCACGGCGCCTCGACGAGCAGCGAGGCGATGCCCAAGCCGCCGAGCCGGATCCCCTCCTCGAAGAAGGTCGAGCGGTCCCCCGGCGCCGGATGGACGTAGATCACGGCCGGAAATCGGTCGCGGCCCGGGGGCAGCATCCAGTACGCGGGCGTCCGCCTGCCCTGCGCGTCGGCGAAGCTCATGTCGTGCACCAGAACGCCGTTCCGCTCCTCGACGCCCAGATCCTCCGGGTCGAGCGGGGCCGTCCTGTCGTAGTCGAACACCCGTTCCGCAGCCATGCCGTCTCCGGAGGCTGCCACCGGGTCGATCTCGTCGCCGGCCATCTGGATGGAGTAACGTCAGCAACGACGATATCCCTTTCCCTTCGCGGAGCCCGGGCAGTGCCGACGCCGGCGGAATCGGGGGTCTTCGGCCGGGGACGCAACGTATTTTTTCGGTGCGGGCAATGGAAAAGATATGTCCACCGACGCCGTCGTGATCCTCTCGACCGCACCCCCCGGCGAGGCGGCGGCCATCGCCCGGGCACTCGTCGCGGACCGGCTCGCGGCCTGCGTCCAGATCGCCGCCATCCGTTCGCTCTACCGCTGGCAGGGCCGGGTCGAGGACGAGCCCGAGGAGCTCATGGTGATCAAGACGCGGCGGCACCTCGCCGGCGCCGCGATCGCACGGATCCGCGAACTTCACTCCTACGAGGTTCCCGAGGCGGTCGTGATCCCGGTCGAGGCGGGGTCGGCCGACTACCTGGCATGGCTCTCGGCCGAGACAACGGAAGCGCCATGAAGCTCGTCTCCCAAAAAGGCGTGCAGTACCGCGACGGCGAGGCGCACGAGATCGAGGACGCGATCGTGGTCGAGAAGACATTCCGGATCCTGCTCAACGGCGAGGAGGTCGCGGCA
>DUGU01000253.1 GCA_013331215.1 Methanoregulaceae archaeon | reverse complement strand
CGAAGACCGAGACCTTCGCCTCCTCCTTCGGGAGGAAGGCCCCGTCGAGGTAGATGATCATATATACACTCTGGGGAGGCCGGGTTTGTAGCCTTTACGCTTCCGCCGCCACCGTCCTGCAACAGTCGACGAACGCGGCGAACATCCGGCGGCTCGCAACCGGGTGGAGATGGCAGTAGGCTCCGAGCACGTTCTTCACAACGGCGCCGTCCCGCATGCCGTCGATCCCTTTCCCGCGAGAGAGTGTGTAGACATATCGCGTCCCGGGCTCGAGCGCGACCTCGGAGTAGTGGAATGCGTGGCCCCGGAAGGCGCCCGCGCCCATGGGCGATGCGGGCTCGCTCATGCCCTCGACGTAGGTGACGACCCGCCGCGCCGGCATCCGAGTCTCGCCCGGAAGCACGCCCGCCAACTCGTGGGTCTCCTCGCGCTCCGCTCCCTGCCACCCCGCGGCGAGCCGAACGCGATCGGTCAGGTAGATCAGCCCTCCGCACTCTCCGTAGATGGGAGCGCCGTCGGCCGCTGCCTCGCGGAGCCCCTCGCGGCAGGGCGCGTTCGCCTCGAGTGCGGCCGCATGCATCTCAGGGTACCCGCCGCCGAGGATGTAGCCGTCCGCGTCGGGAAGGGAGTCGTGACAGGGGCTGAACCGGACCACCTCCGCCCCCGCCGATCCCAGCACCTCCTCGAGGTCGGCGTAGTAGAAGGTGAACGCCTCGTCGTGAGCGAGCCCGATCGTGACATCAGGCTCCTCCGCGTGCGGCGCGACGAGCGGCCGATCGGCCGGTGCCGGGAGTTCCCGCGTCACCGAGAGCAGCCCCTCGGGCGGGACGTACTCGCCGATAAGGCGCGTCACGGTCTCGATTCGCTCGCGAAATCCGGTCTCCTCGGTCCCCTCCCTGTACGGGACGAGGCCGAGGTGGCGCATAGCCAGGTGCATCTCCTCGATCGGCGGAACCGCGCCGAGCACGGGGAGGCCGCAGAAATGCTCGATGGCCGTGACCGCCTTTGCGCGGTGAGATGGCCCAGAGACGTTGTTCAGGATCACGCCCGCGATCGCGACGGCCGGGTCGAGGGTCTGGAACCCGCGTACCAGCGCGGCCGCCGAGCGCGTGATCGAGCGCGCGTTCACGACGAGCACGACCGGGAGGTCGAGAAGCTTCGCGATCTCGGCGGTCGAGCCCGCGTCGCCGATCGCCTCGGCTCCCTCGTACAGGCCGCGGACCCCCTCGACGATCGCGATGTCGGCCCCGCGGTTCGCGGAGTTGAAGACGGCCCGATTCTCGGCCCGGGAGAGAACGAAGCCGTCCAGGTTCCGGCATGGCCGCCCTGTGACTGCCGAAAGGTACGAGGGGTCGATGTAGTCCATGCCGACCTTGAAAGTCTGAACCGCGAGGTCCCGGGCGAGGAGCGCCGCGAGCGCGAGTGTGACCGAAGTTTTACCGCTGCCCGAGCGGTCGCCCGAGATCACGACCCCCTTCATATGAGGCTCCGGAGGACTGCACCGAACTCGCTCTCGACGATCGAGCGGACCCCGAGTGTCTTGGGGTGGAGGTCGACCTCGACCATCACGTGCGAGTGGCCGAGCTCGCGGAGCGGGGCGACCTGGCGCGGGCCGTTTGTGATTGAGAAGACCTCGATTCCCTCGGTGTAAGCGGCGGGTACCGCGTGAGGAACCCCGGCGAGAAGGGCCCACGATGCCCCCGAGTCTCGAACTGCCGCACCGAGCCGGTCGCCAAGGGCTCCGTACTCGTCGAGCGCGCCGACGGCCTCCACCGGAACTCCGCGCCCCTCGAGCCCCTCGCGGATCCGCCGGGCGTCGGCCCTGACCTTCGGCAGACCGCGCTCCTCCAGGTTCGCGAGGTACCGAATGGAGGCATCGGGCGCGGCCTCACGGAGGGCCGCGAGGGCGTCCGCGAACATGTACGCGGTCTCCTTCTTTGCGTTCATGACCGCGATGCCGGGCGTGCCCGAGTGCACGAGCGCGAGAAGGCGCGCGGCCGCCACGTGCTTGAGCGCGCCGCGATCTGGCTCGATGTACGGCCTGCTCGCGGCGCCGCGGAGGTGCTCGACCTCGTTCGCGGCCGCGAGGAGGACACGCTGGCGCGCGAGTTCCTCCTCGTCGATCCAACCCGCCCCGGCCGCTGCCTGGAGCGTCGCGATCACTCCGTCGACGTTCTCTGGATAGCCAGCGTGGATGTCGACTGCGATCGTGGGGGTTGCGATGCTACTGACGGCGTGGGCGAGGTCCTCGCCGATGATCATCGCGACGCAGGTACCGATCACAGCCATCCGGCGGGGGGTGAAGGACGCCTCGGCCCCGGTCAACACCTCCGCAAGCCGTGCCTCGCCGCCGAAGATGAACTCGTTCTCGCCGAGCGAGGTGGTGAGCACGCGCATCCCGTCCTCCTCGAGAAGGCGGGCATGTTTGAACGAGCACCCGGACGGGCCGTGCAGGACCGCGACGTCCACCCCGAGGTCGCGAGCAGTGTACAGGGCCGCCACGATCGAGCTCGGCCTGGGTTGTATGTACTTCATTTTCTATCTCCAGGTCTTGACCGCGAGCACGACGGGTCCGGCCCCGCCGGCCCAGAGCGCGGCCGCCCTGCCAGCCTCGAGCGTGCCGGCCTCGAGGAGCGCCCCGGACCACCCGATAGCAATGAGGTCGTCGAGCGCCGCCCCACGGAGCGCGGGCGGGCCGACAATCACGGCGAGGTCCGGGTCGACGGTTGCGACAGCCGCAGCCACGTCTCCTGGGGAAAACCCGTCGCAGACCGCGCGATGCTCCTCGCCAACCACGAGCGAAAGCGGCACCCCCGGCCTAAGGACGCGCGCGTACGCGGCGGCCTCGCACGCTGTCAGGCGTGTAGTGCCACTGTTCGCGTCGTCCACGACGGTCCGGCCCGCCTCCAGTCGGGCCGCGAGCCTCCCGGGAACCGGCCCCATCGTCGCGAGCCGGAGGGGGTCGCCGCCGACCAGCAGGGCCGCAGCGGCCGCGAGCTGGATCGCGTTCCGGTAGGCTGGGAGAACGGTGAGTGGGTTATCGATCGGCCGCCCGGCCGGGCCGGCGCAGCTGACGCCGTCGCAGGGGGCGAGCGATTCGGCCCGGTAGAACTGTGTGTGGTCGGCCGCAACGCCGGAGG
>DUGU01000197.1 GCA_013331215.1 Methanoregulaceae archaeon | reverse complement strand
GCCGTCGGAGGTCGACTGGACCTCGGCGCCGTGGACGTGGGGGATGATCGGGACGTTCGTCTGCGCCTGGGCGAATCCGGGCGGGAAGACGGGGAACGGCGGCATCACCATGCCCATGTTGTTCGGGTCCGCCCACATGATCGTCGGGTCGACCGGGAACAGGTGCGGGTTGGTCAGGTCGTTGACCTAGTTGACCCGGGTGGTCGTGTTGCGGGTGACCATGAAGCTCGGACCCGGCGAGTTCCGGATGAAACCGAGCGGCGCGCCGCTCACGGCGTCCTTGGCCAGGCCGCCGTAGCCCCAGACCGTGGTCTGCGGCATCCCGGGAGGAAGGATCTGCTCCGTGAACTCGCTCGCGTTGACCTCGTAGGTGTCGCCGCCGCCGCTGCTCGGGACAGGTACGTACACGGGCGGCGGGCCGTTGAGCTGATTCACCCACATGGGGATCGTCTTCGGATTCAGTGTGACCGGCGCGGGAGCCGGCTTGGCAGCGATGACAGGCACTGCGACAACGAGCAGGAGGATGAGGAGGCCGATGGCCACCTCGATCATTCCTGCGTTCGTCGCGCGGCCCCGCGGGGCCGCGCCGATAGAACGATGATCACGCATAGGTCTTTCTCCTTGGTTCCGGGGACGCGGGCGCCCGTTGCCGGGCGCCAGCCTCCGCTCGGCGGATACCTGGTTCGCGGCCGTCGCATGCCGCGCGCATTCATGCACACGACCCGGAGAAGAGGACCATCGGCGTGCTGTTCGTCGTCGACGGTCGACCCCGGGGGCCGGGAGGCCGATCCGCCACCCGCTCCCCGGGCGGCAGTCGGCAACGGGAGGGGGTTGGAAGCCCCTTTCCCACCGACCGTATCAAGACCATTAAGGATAATAAATATATCGTAGGCGGCCGGCCCGGACCGCATAAATATAAAGCCCAGGACCCCCCATCTGCCCGCGGTGCATCCCCGATGACGACATTTCAGGAATGCGTGATGCAGCGCTATGCGACCAGGCGGTTCGACGGCCGGACCGTCCCCGAGGAGACTGTCCGCGATCTCCTCGAGCTCGTCCGGTTCGCCCCCTCGGCCATCAACCTCCAGCCCTGGCGCATCCGGGTGGTCACGGACCCGGCCACGAAGGAGCGGCTCCAGCCGGCCGCGTTCGACCAGCCGCAAGTGACGACCTGCTCGCACCTCCTCGTCTTCTGCGCCGATCCGGATTACGGCGGGCTGATCCGGAAGCTCGACGGACTGCTCAGGAAGAACGGCGTCCCCGACGAGGTGCGCGAGACGGCGATCGGCATGTGCCGCCAGTTCACGGACCCCATGACCCCCGAGCAGCGCCTCTCCTGGTCCGCGGCCCAGACCTACCTCGCCCTCGGTAACGCCCTGAACGGGGCGAAGGCGCTCGGGCTCGACTCCTGTCCCATGGGCGGGTTCGACCCTGCGGCCGTGAGCGCGATCCTCGGCATCCCGGCCCCGCTCGTGCCGGTCATGCTCTGCCCCGTCGGGTACGCGGCCGACGAGCCAGGGCCCAAGCTCCGGCACCCGCTCGAGGCTCTCCTCGTCTGAGGAGGGAGCCTACCGCTCCCCCTTGAGACGGCGGTACTCCCGCTCGGCCATACGCTCGGTGTAGGCATGCCCGTGGAACGCGCCCATGTAGTTCGCCGCGACCCCGATGCCCCAGCCGAAGGTCACGAAGACCCCCCAGGGGAAGCTCCCCGGCCCGGTGGTGATCCACCAGATCGCGATCAGAAAGAGGTTCACGACCACGTACACTGCGAGGTGGGTGTAGAAACCCACCTTCTCCTTCGCGGTATGGCGGGCGATCTCCCTGAGCTCGTCATCGGTCGGCATGGGTACTCCTGATCCGATCATCGGGGGATCGGCGAATAAACGTTTGCCCCGGCAAACGGCAACGCATACATCGCCGCAAGGAGCATTCCCTGTACTCGACCGATTACCCCTCGCCGACGGCCGGCTCGCTCCAATCGCCCTCCTCGTCCTCTCCGAATACGGCGGTCTGATGGGCATCAGCTCGGCCGAGACTTTCTACCCGGGCTACAGCACGGCCCGGAACTCAATCGGCGACCTCGGTGCATCCCTGCCGCCGAACAGTATGATCGTCCAGCCCTCGGCCACGATCTTCGACCTCGTCGTGCTCGCGACGGGCCTGCTCGTACTCGCGGCCGCAGCAATACTCGGCCGGGCAGCCTTCGTCTGGCCGATGACGGTCCCGCTCGGCCTGTACGGCCTCGGCGCCTTCCTCGTCGGGGTCTTCCACGGGAACTGGGCGAACGTCCATACGCTCGCGGCCCTCCTCACCTTCGTCGCGGGCGGCGTCTCGGCGATCGCGGCCGCCACCGCGGTCCGCGGTCCGTTCCGGATCGTCGCGCCCGTACTCGGCGCGATCTCGCTCCTGACGCTCGCGTCGTACTGCGTCCTGAGCAGCGCGAGCCCCATGACTGCCTCCGGCCTCGGCGGGCTCGAGCGCCGGATCGCGTACCCGGCGATCCTCTTCGTCCTCGCGTTCGGCGGCTACCTCCAGGGGGCCGCAGCGTCCGCGCCGGTCGTCACCCGCGTCGCTTGACGGCCTGGTCGTAGACCTCCCAGTTCCGCCGCCAGTCGGGGTTCCGGCGCTCGAGGCCCCCGAGGACGCGGCTCCGGATATCCTTCGTGCTGATCGTCGCGCCGGCGCTCCGCTCGACCTCTCCCGCGATCTCGCGGGCCGCCTCCGGCGTCGCCCCCGACTTGACCGCGCTGACCACGATCTTCTCGGGCACGAACTCCTCGGTGCGGCCGTCTCGCTTGCTGACAGTCGTCATGAGCTGTACCTCACGGGGACGAGAGGGGACCGAAAAAGATAAATGTTGCGCGGGCCGGAGCCCGGTTCAGTACCGCCGGCCGAAGTCGCGGGGCTTGATCCGGCCGTCGCGGGTCAGGCGCATGGGCGGCCGGATCGGGCTCTCGATCTGCAGGGCCGCGTCTCCGCCTGCATCGAAGTCGGCGAATTTTTCGGCATGCGGATCGTGCTGGGGGTCGTGGACGACCGGCGGCAGGGGTCGGTGGGCCACCATGGCGTGACGGGTCCGGTCGGGGCGATACCCTTTGGGGTGTATCCGCGGCCCCTGGTCCGGGCCCGGCGCCGGGTCCGGGGTCTTCCCGATGTACTGCGCCGGGTGATACCGTTCGGAGTTCATACGGCGGACCTTGTCCCGGCTCGGGCCGGTGGGGCCGATGGGGGGATTGTCCGGCCGGTTGCCGGTCGGTCCCTGGTGCGTCGTGCGTGGCTGGTGTCTGGGAGACATGCTCCCCACCATGCCCTGATACGGTAAAAATATTTGCCAGCCGTCAGCGCCGCTCCTCGAGGAGGGCGCGGATCCGGCGCAGTTCGTCGAGGATCAGGAGGTCCGTCTCGCCCGGCCCGAGGCGCGGGGCCACAGGGCCGCTGCCGGTCCCGTCGCCGCCCGAGGCGAGCCGGACCCGCGCCCGGATCGCGGCGCGGAGCTCCTCCGCGTGCTCCATCGCCTCGAGGACGATCTCGGCCGTCATCTGGCCCGAGTATCCTGCCGTCTGGACCGCGAGGTTCGAGATGCCGAGGGCCCGCATCAGCGGCCCCTGCCGGATGTCGATGTTCGTGATCCGGCTGTACGGGACGATCCCGGTCCGCCGGAACCAGACCCCGCGCCGCCACGAGAGCTCGTCGTCCCGGAGCTCGTACTCCATGCTCGCGTAGTAGAGCACCGTCCAGCCGAGAAAGAGCGCGTACAGAACGACCGTGAGAACGACGAACACGAGATGGATGACAGACGGCAGATCCGTGACGAGCGCGATCGGAGCGTACACAACGGCGATGACCAGGACAACGAGCAGGACCGAGAGTCCGTACCAGAGACGGAACTTCGGCGACGGTCGAAACGGGACGTCGAGCGGAAAGAGAACCTCCATTGCTTAGAGGATCGGACGGCGGAGAGATAACTGTGCCGAAATCGGGCGGACTGCCTACGGTACGGGATCGACGCCGTCGGCTCCGGGGAGGTGCGACCCGGCGAGTTCGCGCGCGTACGCCTCGAAGTCGTGCCAGACCGAGAGCGCCGCCACGACCTTGCCGTCGCGGACGATCGGGGTCGAGGTGATCACGGTCGGATAGGCCACACCGTTGGGGAGGGTGATCTGGATCCGCTCTCCCTGGGCGACGATCTCGCCCCGGAGCGCGCGGGCGTAGGGGAGATCCCCGCGGTGAATCGGGCTCCCGTCCGAGCGACGGACCGGGTTCCGGTCGAGGAGCTCCCCGATAGTCGTGCCGACCACGGAGGTGACCGTGAGCCGCTCGGCTGCACGGTTCACGGCCGCGATCCGGCCGCCGGACAGGTACAGCACGGCCGGCTCCCGGATGCTCTCGAGCACCTCGCGGAGGGCGGGGTCGGGGAGCGGCATCTCAACGGGGCGGTCCTGGGGAGGGTGAGCGGGCATCAACACTGCAGATGAGGGTTCCGGATCTGTCGGAATAAGGCTTTGCGCGGCGACATTGCCGGGCAATAACGCACTGGCGCCGGAGTCCGAAAAAGCCCTGCAGGAGGAGCGCAAGGTGCGGACGTACGTTCTGTAACCAGTGCGAGGAGACGGCGCGGGGCTGCGCCTGCACGGCCCGCGGCGTCTGCGGCAAGGTCCCCGAGACCGCGGGGCTCCAGGACGTCCTGATCCGGGTCTGCCGGGGGCTCGCGGCCTGGAACCTCGCAACGGGGGAGAAGGGGTCACGGACGTCGGGATGTTCATCGCGGGGGCGCTCTTCGCCACCCTCACGAACGTCGACTTCGAACCCGAGCGCATTCGGCGCCTGATCCGCGAGGCGGTCGCGCTCGCGATCTCCTGCCGCCGGCGGGCCCGGACGAGCCCCGAGCGAGCACCTGGGTTCCCGCGGACGAGGCCGCGATCGAAGCGAAGGCCGGCGAGATCGCGACCGACGCGGCGATCGGCGATGACATCCACTCGCTTCGGACTCTCCTCCTGGCCGGGCTCAAGGGGCTCGCGGCCTATGACTACCACGCTGCATCGCTCGGGTACACGGACGAGGCCGTGACCGCGTTCCTCCAGCGGGCCCTGGCCGCGGGACTCCGCGAGCTGACCGTCGACGAGCTCGTCGGGCTCGCCATGGAGTGCGGGACGATCGGGGTCACGGCCCTCGGCCGCCTCGACCGGGCGAACACCGAGACCTTCGGTCACCCCGCGATCACGACCGTCCGGACCGCGGTCGGCGACCGGCCGGGGATCCCCGTGACCGGCCACGAACTCGCCGATCTCGAGCAGCTCCCCGACCAGACCCGCGACAGCGGCATCGACGTCTACACCCACGGCGAGATGC
>DUGU01000121.1 GCA_013331215.1 Methanoregulaceae archaeon | reverse complement strand
GTCGCCGGTCCGAACGCGACCAGCAGCACTGCCGCGAGAAGGACTGCCGGGAGGCGCGGCAAAGGGGCCCGCACCATACGACCGGCACAGACAATCACAACAAGCATATCACGAAGAGGGGAAATAAACCCTCTCGGGCCGGCACCGGCCGGACCGGTCTGATCGTCAGTCCGGGAAGTTTATTTGTGCGAGCTCGTGGCGACGACGGATCAGGTATTCGCATACGATCTCGTGATGGGCGCGGTCTCCGACGATGTGGCGCCGCTCTTCCCGGCGGTGGTGAGAGGAATCGAAGGAACCGGTGACCAGGCGTTATCGCCCGGGTGCGACAGATCGGCCGGAGATCGAGACGCTGACCGCCGATGAGGCCGGCGGAGAATCCGACCTGCCGCCGCCGTCCTCGAGGTCGGGGTCTTTTCGCGACCTTCGCCTCGCGCCGGCGATACGAGGGTGGTTGCACCCCCGGTACACGCCATGTCGCAATGGTTATCGCGCCCTCACTGCAGCTTCCGGGTGATGTACACGGTGGTCAGCGTGAGGAGCCCCATGATGATGATGAGCACCGGGAGGAAGAATGCGTAGACGATGCTCCCCATCAGGCCCGGGAGAAGGACCGGTGCGAGCATATTGACACCGAACAGGATCACCATGATGCCGGTTATCGTCAGGATGAGGAGCAGCCTCTTGAGGAGCGGGGGGAGCGCAACCGGTTCGGCCGGAGGATTCCTGATTCCGTACAGTGTCGGGGCTATGATCTGGGTCGCTAATATCATGACGCCCGTGATCAAGTTCTGGATCCCGAGGAGGGGCTGGATTACCGAGGTCAGGACTCCCGGGACGATACAGGAGAAGATCCCCAACCCGGCAAACACGATCCCGACGGCGACCAGCAGCCACGATCGCGTCACCTGGCTTCCCAGAACCTGCCCGAGGGCCAGCATCTGGAGGGAGGTCAGGACCAGGAGCAGTCCGAGCTGGCCGTCCGAGTTGAACGGCGGAATCATCCCCAGGATCATGAACAGGACCAGGAATCCGAGGAGCGTCATGAGGATCCCCTGGAAGACGCTGAACGAATCGCCGACGGAGAGGGTGGTCTCCCCGAACAGACCGGAGCCTGCTCGTGTCTGCGAGGTTTCCGGGGACACCTACGCACCCCCGGGAGCCGTCGTCAGTCCGGGACGGTACCGGGCGGTCACCTGCCGGATGCACCATGCCAGGTAGAAGAGGCTGATGCCGAAGACCGTGGACAGCACGGCCGTGAGCGAGTTGAGCACGATTCCGGGGACGAGCGTGATGAGCCCCAGAAGTACTTCCGTCACGTACACAACGCCGTAGGCGAAGGTCAGCTGCCGCAGTATTCCGGGAACCTTCATCCACGTGCGCGCCCTGTCCTCGGCGGTGAGGAGCTGGAACGTGCCCAGGCCCCCCGTGACCAGGACGATTGCGCCGGCCAGTACGCGGGCCAGCATCGACAGGTCCTCGGGATAGAAGATGGCCAGCGTCCCCAGGATTGCCATGCCCAGCCCGATGATCACAACGACCCACGACCGAAGGAGGTCACCGAACGGGGTCTTACCCATGGTGATTACCTGCATGGAGACGAGGACCAGGAAGAGCCCGTACATGCTGCCCTCGCCGTACGGGAGCGACCCCGAGCTGATCGGAAAGAGGAGCAGGCCGAAGAGGAGGAAGAAGACTCCGCCGACGAGCAGGAGGACAACCTCGATGGAAAGGTCGACCTCCGTTTTATTTTTAATATATGTCTGCAACTGCTTCTGATCCTCGGCGTCCTGCTGCGTGCTCCCGTTGTTCATGACCATCTCCGGATCGGGATCGCTCACACCCATCGTGATGATGCCGGGTCTCTCAGAAATACGTCCCCTTCGTCTCGTACGCGACCCTGCGGTCGTGTGCCATCTGCGTGAGCTGGGCATCATCCCCGGAGACGTATCTCTTCCACTGCTCGGTATACGGCTCTTCGGGTACGACGATGATCCCTTTCCCCTCTGCAACCCGGTCGAGGATGTCGGAGGCCGCCTTATCGGCGGGATAGGCATCGTCGGGGATCTGCAGGTCGTCGTAGACCGTCCCGTCGGCTGCCTTCTTGAATATCGGCGTCGCGATATTGCCGGGGCAGACGGTCGAGAAACGAAGTCCTTTTTCCGCGAACTCGTATTTCAGGCACTCCGTGAGGCCGGTGACGCCGAACTTCGTCAGGGAATAGAGCGCCTGGAACGGGGGAGGAACGATGCCTGCGATCGAGCTGGTGTTCACGATGTGCCCGGACCCCTGTTTCAGCATGATCGGCACGGCCGCATGCACGCCGTAGATGACGCTCCAGACATTGGAATCGACAATTGTCTTCCAGTCGTCGAGGGTGGCCTTCTCGAACTGCATGGTTCCGCCGATACCGGCGTTGTTGAAGAGCATGTCCAGTCTGCCCGCCTCCGCTGCAGTGCCGTCGATCGCTGCCTGCACCTGCTCCTGGTTCGTCACGTCCACGACGACCGTGCGCACCCGGTCCCCGTGCGCGGAGAGTTTGGCCGCAGCGGCGGCGACCTTTTCCGGATTGCGCCCGGCCATGTAGACCGTCGCCCCCCGGCGCAGCAGTTCCTCGGTGAGTGCGTACCCGATACCCGAGTTCCCACCCGTGACGATGCAGATCTTATCTTTGTAGTAGTCCTTGTCGTTCATGATAGCCTCAATGCCGTGATTATCCCAATCCAATCATTCTCGTAGTCCGCCCTCGGGCATCCGCGCCTCTCGCTTCGGACCCGCCGTTCGATCATGCGCCCTCCAACGGGGAGGGCTCCCCGTCGCTCGTCTACTCCAGGACCCTCCCCTGGCTCGGTTTCAGGACGGCGACGCTCTTCGTCAGCAGGGCCGGTGCCATCTCGAGGATGGGCAGGTCCGCGAGTGCGTTGACGATGTGGTGCTGCATCGGATTCTGCCACGGCGCCAGTTTCATCCATTCCATCCGGCCGGCCCCCGTCCANNGGGGTACAGGATGGGCTGGCTCAACGCCGCTCCGGGACCGCTGACGTTGGGGATGTAGCGCCAGCCGAAGAGGTTGACGGTGGCCTTCCGTGCCTTCAGGGCCGCCAGTTGCTCCCCCTCCACGGGCTTCGCGTCCCACATCTCCATCCGGACGAAGGTGTTCCCGTCGTAGCTGGCGTTGGTGAAGTAGTCGGGGGCGCCGAGGTAACCCGCGGGCTTCGCGTGCAGGTCCTGGATATCGGCGAAGATCTTGGGCACGCCGTTCTCCTCCCTCCCGCCGATGATGGGGGTGGCGAGGTTCTCCCAGGTGACCAGGTTGAAGTTACCCTCGAGCCGGTCCCGCCTGCCATTGAAACGGACGGGCACATCGGCCGTGACGACGTTGTACCGGCCTCCGGCCAGCCAGTCGATCTCCCGCAGCTGGCCGAAGCCGAAGACCACCTCCGGCCGCAGGAGCTCGAAGCCCTCGGGGACGTAGTTCGCGAGCCGCTCCTCGTCCGTGGTGCAGACGTACGTCAGGCTGGTCGTGTCACGGTTGTACACCGCCATATCGGGGGCGGGCGGGTCGTGCCCACCGAAATGGGCCGGCATTCGGTAGGTCTTGCTGTCCTCGAACCTGAACATGGACATCTCTGAATTAGGATGTTCGGAGATACTTAAAAATTTATGGTTATGGAGTGGGAGGAGCCATGGTCGGACTTCACCGTCCCCGCTGTCACTGCGAGAAGTT
>DUGU01000263.1 GCA_013331215.1 Methanoregulaceae archaeon | reverse complement strand
GAGTCCCAGTTCAGGATGCAGGAGGGGTGGACGCGCCCGTCCAGGTCGACGGCCGCGATCACGCGGTCGCCCGGGGTCGCCGTGTGGCTGTAGATGACCGCGTCCAGCCGGGCCGCGCCCAGGATCGCGACGTCGATGACCGAGTACGGCGTATCGGGGTGGAGGTGGCCGCCGACGATCGGCACGCCGAACTGGAGCGAGGCCTCGCGCATCCCCGCGAGCACCTGGTCGCAGATCGCCTTGTCGGCGATGGAGAAGATATCGACCATGGCGAGGGGCCTCCCGCCCATGGCCGCGATGTCGTGGATATTGACGAGGACCGCGCAGTACCCGGCCCAGTACGGGTCGGCCTCCATCAGCCGGGACCAGATCCCGTCGGCCGCGAGCAGGAGGGCCTGGTCGCCGTGCCGGATCACGGCCGCGTCCTCGCCGAAGTCCGCGAGGACGTCCGGCGCGTCCATCGAGAACGCCTGGACCAGCTCGCCGATCGCGTGCTTCCGTCGAACCCCCTCGTACTCCCGGATACGGTCAGCGATGAGCGCTGTCGGCTGCGATCTCTCCACGGCGTGCGACCTTCCTTTCTTATCGATTCGGTCCCCATCGCTGATAATTTATTTGGAGTCCCGGCAGATCAGTTAAGCATGGACTGGACCGAGCGCTACCGGCCGCAGCGGATCGCGGACCTGGTCGGGAACGGCACGGCCGTCCGGCAGATGGTCGAGTGGGCCCGGAACTGGAGACCCGGCGACCGCCCGCTCATCCTTTACGGCAAGCCCGGCACGGGCAAGACCTCGGCCGCGTACGCGCTCGCCCGCGAGATGGACTGGGAGGTGGTCGAGCTGAACGCCTCGGACTCGCGGACGCGGGCCGCGATCGAGCGCGTGGCCGGCCAGTCGGCCGTGACCGGCAGCCTCTTCGGGACCGGGCGGCGCCTGGTCCTGATCGACGAGGCCGATAACCTGCACGGGACGGCCGACCGGGGCGGGGCGAAGGCGATCGTGGACCTGATCAGGACGGCCCGGCAGCCCGTGGTCCTGATCGCGAACGACCTGTACGAGGTGGCGGGCGAGATCCGGACGCGGACCGAGCCTGTCCAGTTCAAGGCCCTCGCGGCGCGCTCCATCGTGCCGCGCCTCCGCCTGATCTGCCGCGAGGAGGGGGTCGCGTGCGACGACGAGACCCTCCGGGTCGTGGCCGAGAGCGCGAACGGGGACATGCGCTCGGCCGTCACCATGCTCCAGGCCGCGGCCATCGGGCGGACAGCCCTGGACCTGGATTCGGTCCGGACCTCGCAGAAGGACGAGCGCGCGACCATCTTCGAGCTCGTGGGCGCGGTCCTCCGCGACCGGCCGGACGAGGAACTGATGTCCCTCGCGTGGGAGGTCGACGACAAGCCCGACGCGATCGTCCAGTGGCTCGAGGGCTCGCTCGGGCAGCTTCCCCCGGCGTCGCGGTGCGAGGCCTACCCCGCGCTCGCCGCGGCCGACCGGGCCATCGCCAGGACGTTCCGGCGGCAGAACTACACGCTCTGGCGGTACGCGACCGCGCTCGCGGTCCTCGGGACGGCCCGGGCCGCGCACGGTTCGGGCGTCCATTCGCGGCTCACGCCACCCCCCCGGTGGGGGCGGATGGCGCAGGCGCGGCGGCGGAAGGCGGCCCGGACCTCGCTCATGCGGAAGCTCGGCGCCTGGATGGGCGTCTCGCGGGCCGAGCTCCGCGAGTACTACCTGGAGGCCGTGCGGTCGCTCGTCGCGGACGACCCCGAGCCGATCGCGCGGACCCTCGAGCTCGACGCGGACGAGCTCGCCCTCCTGACCGGTGACCGCGAGCGGTCGGCCGAGATCGCGGGACGGCTCGCGAAGGAGCGGCGCGAGGCCGAGAAGGCGGAGAAGCCGAAGCGGCGGTCGGCACAGTCGAAGGAGCCGGCCGCGCCGCCCCGCCCGGCCGGCGAGGCGCGGGACCAGTCAACCCTCTTCTGAACGGGCGCGGTGATACCGGTGGAGGACCACGCCCCCGGTCGCGATCCGTTCGCCGCCGCCGAGCCAGACCTCGTCGCCGAGGTGGTAGACCAGGAGGTCGCACCCGCAGGTCCGGGCCAGCGCGATCAGGGGCGGGACCATCTCGACCCCGGGCCGGACCGCGTAGATCACGTCCGCGCCGCGGTAGAGGGCGAGGTCCGGGGCGAAGACGTCGTCCCGCGCGAACGGGATCGACCCCGTCTCGCACGGCCGGATGTCGACGGCGCGCACCCGGCAGCCTGCGGCCCGGGCCGTCTCGGCCGCGGTCGTATTCGAGCCGCACCCGACCTCGACAGCGGAGCCGTAGCGGGCGCCGACGTACGCCCCGACCGTCCGCTCGATCTGTTTAATGGGTCCGTCCGTCACACGTACAGTGTGCGCTTTGCCCTCTATTGGGATCACCGCTCGCCCCAGGGGCTGCAGCGCCCGATCCAGCGGCGGATCGAGGGAATCCTCGGCATCGAGGGCAGCCTGATCGAGCCGAACGGGCTGCTCATGACCGGGTTCGACATGCTCCGCCGGCAGTACAGCGCGCCCGCGGTCCTGACCTGCCTCGAGGCCGCGCGGCGTCGGCGGGGCTGGGAGGACCCCGTCCTCCTGGTCGTCCCCGACGACCTCTACGCTCCCGGCGAGGAGTTCGTCTTCGGCCTCGCCCGCCCCGAGCGCGGGACGGCCGTGGTCTCGACGGCCCGGCTCCACAACCACTTCTACGGCCGTGTCCCGTGCGACGACGACCTGATGGACCGGGTCGCGAAGGAGGGCGCGCACGAGGTCGGACACCTCCTCGGGCTCGAGCACTGCGCGGAGCGGGAGTGCGTCATGTACGCGCCCCGCTCGCTCGACGAGCTCGACCGTAAGCGGAAGATGGTTTGCCCGGCCTGCACGGCCCGGTTACGGGGCGGCTGAGGCGGCCCCGCCCGCCTCCCGCTCCTCCATCAGCCCTGCCGCGTTCTGCATCCCGTAGCCGTCGAGCAGGAGGAACGCGCCCGCCATGAGTATGATCACGGCAAGGAGCATGATCAGGATGTTCAGAAGCGCCTCGGGATCGAAGAAGGCCCAGTACCCGAGGGCCAGCGAGGCGACGCCCAGGCCGGTCGTGAAGACGAGTCCCTGCGGGTCGCGGCCCCGTGTACGGACGACGCGGACGAGCGTGACGGCCGCGCTCGAGAGGAACCAGACCGCGAGCAGGAGCAGCACCAGGACCAGATAGAGGAACCAGAAGAAGTAGAGGATGACCCCGCCCGCGATCAGCGCGAGCCCGCGGACGATGTCCTTCTGTGCGTGCTCCGCTCTCATCCTGAGGCGTATGCCGTTCGCGAGGAGCATCACCCCGGTCACGACCACGAGGGCCGGGATGATCACGGAGAAGAAGAACTCGGCGTCGAACTCCGCCAGGAGCATCCCCGCCCCGAGCAGGAAGATGAGACCGCCGATGAGCATCCGCATCCACCCCGAGAGGCGAAGGTCGACGATCCGGGCCACCGGGTCCTCGCGCCGGGCATCCTTCGCCGAGAGGGCGAGGGTCTCCATGGTCTCTAAGATCATCAGTGCGAGCGGGGCGTCGTCGACCAGGTGCATGACCGGGTTACGCTCGGGGTCGTACCGGTCCATGTGGACCCGGTAGTCCTGCTCGGTCTCGTGGGCGTGATACTGGCCTTTCCGGTAGCTCGCGAGCGTCCCTGGGCTCGGGACGTTGATCGCCGACCGCTTCCAGGTCGGTTCAAGCGGCTCGGTGACCGACTCGTGCGGCACGATCACCTCCCAGACCCCCTGGTGAAGGGGGCCGAGATACTCCGTCAGTGGAGGCATACCGGGACCTCGTTACGGGATCTCGTGTGCGATGATATTTACATCTGCTGATCTTCCACGGCCACGGGAAAAGATAAAAGGACGGACCGGAAGATAGGGGGTGATGGCCGCCTCGAAGGGGATGTTTCTCGCCTATCTCTTCCAGGCGCTGATCGCGGCAAACGGGGTCTACGCCCTCGTCACGGGGCAGTACCAGGCGATGTTCACGGCGTTCCTGATGTTCGGCCTGACCTTCGTGCCGTACGTGGCCGCGGACCGGCTCGACATCCGGTTCCCCTGGTTCGTCTACTTCCTGATCGCTCTCTCGCTCACGATCCATATCTCGGGCTACGTCCAGGGCTGGTACGTCACGATGTATCCGTACTACGACAAGGTCGCGCACCTGGTCTCGGCGAGCTCGATCGCCCTGATCGGTTTCCTGGGGGTGATCTTCCTGGACCGGTACTGGCGCATGAACCTGACACCGCTCTTCATCGTCTTCTTCACCCTGACTTTCGGCATGGCTCTCGGCGGCATCTGGGAGATCTACGAGTTCGCCGTGGACCAGATCTTCGGCGGGTCGCTGGCCGGGCCCATGCAGATGGGCCTGGCCGACACCATGTGGGACATGATCGCGGACCTCCTCGGATCGGCGGGCGTCTCTCTGGTCGGGATCGTCTACTTCCGCTCCCACCATGTGGAGGAGATCGAGGACTCGATGGACGGGCACGGGGAGGCCTGAGCCTCCCCGACGGCGATGGACATCTGCCGGACCAATGAAAAGGAGGAGTTTCTCGCGGCCCACCGCACGATCGGCTGGACCGTCGTCCTGCTGACCGTCCCCGTCGCTCTCGGGGCCGTCCTCCTCCTCTCGCTCCTGGTTCGGCCCGAGCCTCCCGTGGTCCAGGTACTCACTGCCGGCCAGGTGGGGCCGATGGGAGAGGCCCTGGGGCTCGGCCTCCTCCTCGCGGGGCTGTACGCGGTTGCGCGGTCGGTCCACACCCGGGAGAGCCGCCGCCTGGCCCGCCAGGTCGCAACGGCCGTCGTCCGAACTTCGACGGGGAGGTCCGCCCCCGCCTGGATGGCGGGGGGGCCCGGCCGCCACGGACTGCGACGACTACCGGGTCCTCGCGACAGGCCTCATCGAGGCGCGGGTCTACCGGTCTGTGCGGTCGACGATCTTCGGCCGGCTTCCGATGTACGTCCTCGCTCCCGACCTCTCGCTCGTGGCCGACCCGGAGACCCCCGGCGCCCTCCGCTGCCACCTGGACTTCGAGCCGATCGATTGAACGTCGAGACTGAGCAGGATCTTTCTCAATGACGATGTTTATCCGATGCCGTTCGGATCTACGTGTATGAATCGGTGGAAACTCGACACCGTGGGGCTCGGCGCGGCACTCTGGCTCTTCGGTTATCTCGCGTCGCTGCTGCTGTTCTTCTCGCCGTTCTCGGGCACCATGGGGTGGATCATCGCTGCAGTGTTCACGCCCGTCACCATCGCGATTACGTGGTGGTGGTTCAGAGACCGGGTCCTTCCCCTCTCCTATTACATCGGGGTCGGGGCTGTCTGGACCGTGATGGCAGTCGTGCTCGACTACCTGTTCATCGTACAGCTGTTCGGAGCGGCCTATTACGGCCCGGATGTCTTTGTCTACTATACCCTTACCTTCCTGATACCGGTTGGAGTCGGCCTGTACCTGCGACGAACCCGGGGGTAGACCATCCGGAAATCCTGGAGCGAACGGGAGGAAGCAGCCGGTATCGGCCCCCCCGGGCAGGAGGGTCTATCGACGGCCAGCCAACTCTTTTTTCGTGCGGGGAAATTCGTGTCTCCGCATTCCGGGCGGAACCGTGAGCCGCACGCAGGTCTGTCGGACGGAGCTCCGCTCGCTCGCCGAGACGGACACCCCGTGGAAGGAACAGACATCCGCACGAACGAGAGCCGGGGTGCGGGAGGCGACGACAGAGAAAACGGATGCGCGGACCGGGACTCGAACCCGGGTTTAGNNGCCTAGTGATAACCACTACACTATCCGCGCATGCACCGGGTAGTGCGCTTTACTAGATGGTCCGGGATACCATAAAAAAGGCACGGTCTCGCCGGGTCGGGGCGCCCGGAACGGGGGCGGATCGGTATTATCTGTCCCGGTTGCCTATGGATGGTCATGACCGCGAGCCCGGGCATGCGGGATCCCGCGATCGAGACCATGGACCGCGACGATCTCGACGCCCTCTCGGAGGAGCGGATCCGGTACACGGTCCGGTATGCCGAGGAGCACTCCCCGTTCTACCGCCACTGGTTCGCGGCCAACGGGGTGAGCGCCCGCGAGATCCGCACCCACGAGGATCTGCTCGCGCTCCCCGTCGTCTCGGGCGCGACCATCCGCTCGCACCAGCCCCCCGTCACCCGCGACTTCGGCTTCCTCTCGGCCCCGTGCGCCGACATCTTCACCATCCACGAGACGAGCGGCACCACGGGCGTGCCCAAGGCCTTCTTCCTGACCTGGGACGACTGGGGGCGCTACGCCGAGAAGTACGCCCGCTCCTTCGCCTCCCAGGGGCTCGGGCACGGCGACCGGGTCGTGGTCTGCACCTCGTACGGCATGAACGTCGGCGGCAACACCATGACCGTCGCCGCGCACCGGCTGAAGATGACGATCGTCCCGACAGGCAAGTGCTCCTTCCCGAGCCGGATCATCACGAGCTTCCGACCGACCGCGATCGTCGGCTCGGTCTTCAAGCTCCTGCACCTCGCGGACCGACTCGAGACCGAGGGGATCGACCCGCGCGGGACCCGGGTGGAGCGACTGATCGTCGGCGGCGAGTCCTTCGCCGAGGAGGCCCGCCGGTTCCTCGCGGACCGCTGGGACTGCCCGGTCTACAACACCTACGGCTCGACCGAGGGGACCATGTGCGGCGAGTGCACCGCGCAGGACGGGCTCCACGTCCCCGAGGACATGGTCCACCTGGACCTCTACGACCCCGACCTCCGGGCGTTCGTCCCGGACGGGGCCGAGGGTCGGATCGTCATCTCCCATCTCCTCCCG
>DUGU01000303.1 GCA_013331215.1 Methanoregulaceae archaeon | reverse complement strand
GCCTATGAGGGGTACCACTTCTCACATGAAAGTGAGCTAGTTTTTGATGCTGTGGAGATACATTACTCCAACCTTGAGGATTGGTTTGAGGAGAAAGCGCCTAACCCAACCATCACCAGAGATCCTGAAACTCGCAAAGTTTCACATGTTGCGATTTCACGTACGTCTCCGAAAGGGTATGTTTTTTCATTCCCTCGTTTTGATCTTAAGTTTTCGTTTCGGTATGAAAGTAAAAACAATATACGAGAGGCCTCTCTGACTCTTTCCAGGGTAGCTCAATTTTCATATCCGAGTCTTTGTTCTATTGAGACAATCTTCGATGATGAGATTTGTCTACGAAATTTCATCTCACTCGGTCTTGGACGTTCATCTTATCCAATTTCAATCACCTTAACATCTTCAAATCTAACCGAAACAAAATTTGGAATAGTGTCACTTATTCCGATTGTTGCTCACGTTAGATTCGAGAACATTCATGAATCCATTGAATATATCCATCCGTTTAAGATGCTCTTTTCTTTCGAAGACATTCAGGATAAATTTAGTGAGATATACCGGCTCTGGATTGACAAGTATGATCGACTTATACCGACAATACATTCCTACTTTGCAGCGCTGGAGTCTCCTTCAGAATATTCCATTGATCGATTTTTAAGTTTGACAACGGCGGTCGAATCGTATCATCGTCGAACTCATGCAGGACTGTTTCTTCCTGCAGAGGATTTCGAGTCGGTCGAAGCCACGATGAAAGAAACTATTCCACCGCATTTACCCGCAGATATGAAACAGAGTATCGAGGGGAGAATTCACTATTTCAACGAGGTCTCACAAAATAAGCGGTATAAGGAATTGATCGCGACCTATTCATCGGATTTTGGGAAAGAAGCCCTCGTTCTGCTCGAGGATTCGAAGCGATTTATTGCGTTGGTTTTAGATACGAGGAATTTTTATACTCATTTTGATGGCCAGCTTGAAGGGAAAGCAGCAACGGGTCTAGATTTGATGGTCCTTATCAATAAACTCCTCTTCGTCCTTGACCTCGCATTCCTGCGGGAGATTGAAATTTCAGGGGATCAAGTTATCGCGCTATTGAAAAGGACTTCAAAATATCAATTTTTAAAGTATTATAGAAAATGGCACCCGGATTACAAATTTCTATAAATTTCTTGCAACTATTATTATCCCCACTCTTTTGCGTCGGCGGTCGAGCGTTATCACAGAGCTCCCTATATCGGCGCTGATCCTGCTCCGACTCTGCCCCTCGGCCCGCCTCACCTTGATCGCGGCACAGGAGATCGGGCGCCGGGGCCGGCCAAGCATCCAGCGGCTACGCTGAATCCCCTTCGGGCCATGAACGGCCGCACTCGCGGATTGGCCTTTAGTGAAATGCCGTCCGGTTTTGTTCTTCTCATCATCCCATCGCCAGCCGTGTCCGCGCTGTTCACGAACGGTTTCGTGGATCTCGACGACGGACTGTAGTCGGTCGACGACGATAGCGATACGATTGCCCGTCATCGCGTAGCCCCGCGCCCGGCACCCCGCCAAGTCCGCGACTTGCCCTGGTGCTCCCGCGAGATCGAGTTCCTTAGCGACTCCGAGGAGCACAGGCCGTCCCGCCGGCCCCTAGGCGGACATCACCGCGAGAGCCGACTCGCGGTCGGGATAGATCGAGAGGATCGACGAGAAGCCGGTCAGCCGCATCACCTTCTCCACTTCGGGCGCGAGCGAGCAGAGGGCGTACCGGTCGCCGTCTCCCCGAAGGCGCTTGGCCGTCGCGAGCAGCACCCGGAGGCCGCCGCTGCTGATGTACGGGACGCGGGCCAGGTCGATGAGGACCCGCCGCCCGCCTCCGGCGATCACGCCGTCGAGCGCCTCCTCGAGGGCGGGCGCGGTGGCCGTATCCGCCCGGCCGGAGACGGAGAGCACCGCGACTCCGCCCGCCGCTGTCAGTTCGAACTCGGTCATACTCCTCGGTCTGATGCAGGATGCTTAAAGCCTGCCGGCGTCGATCACTGGATCGCTATGGCGGCGCAGGCCATGGGGCGGTTCGATGAGCGGGTGGCGGCCGACCTTCAGGCCCTCCCGCCGCTCCTCGACGCCTTCCAGGCCTGGCTCGCCGGCTGCGGCTGCGGCGAGGAGCTGCAGTTCGACCTCGCCCTCGTCCTGGACGAGGCCTTCACCAACGTGGTCGAGCACGGCTACCGGGGCACGCCCGGACCGGTCGCGGTCTGCGCCGCTTTCCGCGGCGACGAGATGGTCGTCAGGCTGGTCGACGAGGCTCCCGTCTTCGACCCGCTCGCCGCTCCCCCGCCCGAGCTCGCGGACGCGCTCGAGGACCGGGCCGTGGGCGGGCTCGGCGTCCACCTGATCCGGGAGCTGACGGACCGGGCCGAGTACGTCCGCCGGGACGGCCGAAACGTCCTCACCCTTCGCCGATCGCTCGGCAGACCACCAGGGTGATGTCGTCGAACTGCTCCGCACCGGCCACGTGCGCGTCGACGGCGGCCAGCACCGCGTCGGCGACCGCCGCGGCCGTTGCGCCCCGGTGCGCCGCGACGACCTGGCGCAGCCGGTCCTCCCCGAACTCCTCCTCGGTGTCGATCGCCTCGATCACGCCGTCGGTGTAGAGCAGGAGCAGGTCGCCGTCGTCGAGCGCGACCTCCGCCTCGGCGTACTCGGCGCCGCAGAGGAGGCCGAGCGCGGGTCCGGTCGGCTCCAGGGTCTCCCACTCCCTCGATGCCCTGAGCAGGACCGGCGGGTTGTGGCCCGCGTTCACGTACCGGAGGGTTCGCCGCTCGGGCCGGAGGACCCCGTAGAAGGTCGTGACGAAGGTGCCCCGCTCGCCCGCGTCCTCGCAGATCGACTCGTTCGCCGCGCGGACCACCTTTGCCGGGGCCGCGTACCGGGACGCGGCCGCACGGAGCACGGTGCGGGTCAGGGCCATGAAGAGCGCGGCCGGGATCCCCTTGCCCGAGACGTCGGCGCAGACCACGGCGAGCCGGCCGGCCGTGAGGGGGACCAGGTCGTGGAGGTCGCCCCCGACCTCGCGGGCCGTGCGGCTGACCGCCGCGAGGTCGAACCCCGGGGCGTCCGGGAGCGCCCGCGGGAGGAAGGCGCGCTGGATCTCGGCCGCGATCGTGACCTCGGCCTGCCGGTGCTCGAACTCGGTCCCGTACTGCCGGATGGTCGCGACCATGCGGTTGATCGCCTCGACCAGCTGCTCGAACTCCCGGTTCGGCATCCGCCGGATCCGGCG
>DUGU01000272.1 GCA_013331215.1 Methanoregulaceae archaeon | reverse complement strand
CGGCGAGAGGATCGCGGCCGTCTCGACCATGAAGTCGACGCCGCAGAGGACGATGACCTCGCTATCGAGGGTCGCCGCCGCCCGTGCGAGTTCGAGCGAGTCCCCGACGAGGTCGGCGATATCCTGCACCTCGGGGACCAGGTAGTTATGCGCGAGGATTGTTGCGTCACGCTCGGCCTTCAGTGCGTTGATCTGCCTGCGTAATTCTGCTGTATCCTGGTGGGTGTCCGGAGTGGAGATCGTAATCACAACCTATAAGCGCAGGTAACTGGTACTAGTGGGTGAATCACAATTGTGAATCTTTCGGCCTGCCCCCGGCGGCGCCGACCGGAGTGATCCCGAATGCCGCGTATTCTGACAGAACTGGATCGTGCGATCCTGAAAAAGGTTGCCCCTGAATCCTCGGGGACGATCTGCACGGGCTTCGGGGGTCCCTGCCGTTCGATTCTCCCGCCGCTCGCAAACCACTACGCAACGGACGGCCAGGACTTCGCCCGTCGGCTGGAGCGGCTCGACGACGACGACCTCCGCTACCTCCTCGGGCTGATCCGGGACGGGAGCGAGAGCCTCGGGTGCGTCCCGGTCGAGTATCTCGAACTCTTTCTTGTCTTCACGGCAGACCGGCTCGGGCGGGAGACCGCTCTCTTGCTCCTGCAGCACCTCGAGGACGAGGGCGGCTGCACCGGATGACCGGGGTGTTCCCGGGGCGATGAACCCCCCGCCGCTTCACACGTCGCATGGCGGCGAGACCCCTGTTTCGCGGTTCTGGAAATGGTGTGCCGACCCTGGGGTCGCCGTCATGTGCCCCCCGCGCGCCCCTGACGATACCGGCTTTGGAGAAACCCTCTGCGGAGGATAAGCGTTTGGTACCCGGAGCAGATCTTCCATCCCGCTCTCGGGGATCGGGAGGGGAGGCTTCAGGTGGGGATGTATCGCTCCCGTGGAAATGTTTGCACCGACCCGCTTTCAGACGATCTATCGGTAATCCGGTAGAAGAGATCCCGGACAGGATCTGCGGATATATGTGGCAGTGGGGCGGGTCTCGGTAGAACCCGTCACCGTATTCTATCCGCACCGTCTGCGGACACCGGACTGTTCCCGGCCTTGATCGGGCAGTTCGGTGCCTGCTGCCCGCCACGTTCCGATACCCAGATCAGCATCGGGATCAGGAGTTCCCGCAGCTCCCGACCGTCCTGCGTTAGTGAATAGTTCACCGTGGGTGGCGAGGTCGCCACGACACTTCTGCTTAACAGTCCGATCTGCTCAAGTCTCTTCAGCGTGTCTGAAAGCGGCTTTGGACCTATACATCCGAGTTCCCGTTTCAATTCGTTGAACCCCTTCTCGCCTTCGTTTCCGAGAATCGCTATGATGAGCAGCGCCCACTTCTTTGCCACGACATCGAGGATCCCGAATAACGGGCAGAAACAGATGTTCGTCTTCGCGGTCTGCAGTTTCTCCATGGATACTACCTATCTGCTCCGTTACTTTTCTGCTTATCAACTACTAAATGTATACTATCTATCAGAAAATTATCGGTAACCACCGGGAGATTTACCTCATGGGTCATTCCTGTTCAAAAAAATCCGGTTGTGATGATGACGGTGCGTATGAAGGGGAATGGTATGGCTTTCCCCCGCTCCGCAACGCGCTGATAGCAGCAGGTATCGCAGTACCCGGATTCCTTCTCGGTTCTCTCGGGGTTATCCCGGAACCGGCCGTGAACCAGTTATTCTTTGTCGCCATCCTCATCGGGGCATATCACTGGGCTCTGGAGGGATTTGAAGAGCTGATCCACGAGCATGCAATTGACATCGAGATGCTGATGATCGCCGCCACGCTGGGGGCGATCGTGCTCGGGCTCTGGGAAGAGGCCGCGGCACTGGTCATCCTGTACGCTGCAGCCGAAGGCGTGGAACATATCACCTACGCCCGGACGCGGGCATCGATCCGGAAACTGCTCGATCTTGCGCCGAAGGAAGCGGTCATGATCAGGAACAAGGCCGAACAGGTGGTCCCCGCCGAACAGCTCGAGGTCGGGGATCTGTTTCTCGTGAAACCCGGTGCAGGCATACCCACGGACGGAATCATCGTGAAAGGCCGGTCGAGTATCAATGAGGCCGCGGTCACCGGTGAATCCGTTCCCGCGGAGAAACAGGAGGGCATGAAGGTCTTTGCTGCAACCGTCAACGGTGAGGGTGCCCTGACAGTACGGGCAACGGCCACGTTCAGCGACAACACCCTCACCCGTATGATCCACATGGTCGAAGAGGCGCAGGAGCAGAAGGGAAAGACTCAGGCCTTCATCGAGAAGTTCGGGCGGAAATATACGCCTGCGGTCTTCCTCGTATCGCTCATTCTCATCGTTGTCCCTCCATTCTTCGGTATACCGTTCGACGAGCTTGCGATTCGTGGCGTTGTGCTCCTTGTAGCGGCAGCACCCTGTGCACTCGTTATGTCCACACCGGTCGCCGTTGCAGCGGGTATTGGTTCCGCGGGCAAACACGGCATTCTCATCAAAGGAGGTATCCACCTGGAGAATCTCGGGAAGACGCAGGCGGTTGCGTTCGACAAGACCGGGACTCTTACGACCGGGACCCCGGGTGTGACCGACATTATTCCGCTGAATGGTGACGATCCGGCAGTTCTCCGGATTGCGTATACTATCGAGCGCTGCTCCGATCACCCGATCGGCCGGGCAATCGTGAAACATGCGGAGACGGGCGGCATCCAGCCGTACGAAGCGGTGGATGCGTGTGCTCTTCCCGGGCAGGCTGCTACTGCAATTATCGGGGGAACCCCTTACTTTGCCGGCCGGCCGGAATATTTCACCGGTGTATCCCTGGATGCGGGAACCCGGCGTACGATCGATTGGCTCCGGGCTGAAGGAAAGACGGTCATATCTGTTGGAACAGAAGAGGAGATCCTGGGCATGATCGCGGTGCGGGACCAGGTCCGGCCGAATGCAAAGACGATGATCGAAGAACTCCATGCGATGGGGATTGCAACGATCATGCTAACCGGTGACAATGGGATTACCGCAAGAGCTGTTGCCGCCGATCTCGGGATCGATGACATCAGATCGGACCTGAAGCCCGAAGACAAAACCGCTGCCATCGAATCGCTGAAGGAGAAATACAGTGCGGTGGTCATGATCGGCGATGGTATCAACGATGCCCCGGCGCTCGCCCGGGCGACCGTCGGCATTGCAATGGGGACGGTCGGCACTGATGCGGCGATTGAAGCGGCAGATGTGGCTCTGATGGCCGACGACCTGTCCAAGGTACCGGAGGCCATTGCATTCGGAAAAAAAGCCCTGGCTGTATCCAATCAGAATATTGTCTTCTCGCTTGCGGTGCTTGCGATCATGATCCCGGGCGCCCTTCTCGGCGTTCTCGGTATAGCCGCTGCCGTGGTCTTTCACGAAGGGTCGGAACTGCTCGCGGTTGCGAATGGGCTTCGGATGGTGAAGCGGTAACCGGTCTAACTCTTCACCCCGATTGGAATCGTATTTTTGACGGCAGCCGCAATGCTCCGGTGCAGGGGGGGGCGGTCGGGTTTCATCTCGAGACGGCCTCCGATCCCGGGAGACGGTAAGCACAAAGGCATGTATGGCCCACGCGATATCCGATGAGATGCAGCAGAGGTTCTGCCGGATAGCGGATGCTCGGGCCGGCCGCATCTGCAACAGAGCGGGGCCGGGGAGATCTTCTGCGTGAGATGCCCCTCATACGTCCCGCAACGGCGTCAGATCGCACCCGGTGCAGGGAAGACACATCGTCTTCGCCCGCCGGGGATCAAGACCGTGCCGTTCCAGTGTATCGCGGGTCATCGCCGCGAGGCGGAGAAGCCGCTCCGCGGAAGGGCGCTCGACGGTGATCTCGCCTGCCCGGAGGG